>DATDXK010000094.1:0-2044 GCA_035289345.1 Candidatus Nanoarchaeia archaeon | reverse complement strand
AAAGATTTCATAGAATCGCTTAAAGTTGTCCGTCCCAGCGCCATGAGGGAAGTATTAGTTGAAACTCCTGATGTAACCTGGGATGATGTGGGCGGATTAACTGAAGTGAAAGAACAATTAAAAGAAGCTGTGGAATGGCCTTTAAAACAGCCGGAAGTGTTTAAGCGGATGGGCATCCGGCCGCCTCGTGGGATATTACTTTACGGCCCGCCGGGAACCGGGAAGACTTTATTGGCCAAGGCTGTTGCCAAGGAAAGCGAAGCTAATTTTATTTTGGTTAATGGGCCGTCTCTGCTAAGCAAATGGGTGGGAGAATCTGAGAAAGCTGTGCGAGAAATTTTTAGGAAAGCCCGGCAGACCGCGCCGACAATCTTGTTTTTTGACGAGATTGACGCTTTGTGCCCGAGAAGAATATCTGGCCATGATTCCCATGTCAATGAACGGGTAGTCAACCAGATGCTTACGGAAATGGATGGGCTGGAAAGCTTAAATGACGTGGTGATAATTGCCGCCACCAACCGGCCGGATATTATCGATCCAGCCTTGCTGCGGCAGGGGCGTTTTGACCGCATCTTGCTAGTTCCCGTGCCTAAAGATGCCGGGCGGAAGACAATTTTTGAAATTTACCTGGCTAGAATGCCTAAGGCTCGCGATGTTAATGTTGAACAGCTGGCAGCAGCAACTGAAGGATATGTTGGTGCGGACATTGAAGGCGTCTGCCGGGAAGCGGCCATGATTGCTTTGCGTGAGAATATCCTGGCCAAGGAAGTGGCCATGAAGCATTTCTTGTCTGCCTTAGAGCAGGTAAAACCGTCAGTTGACAAAGAGATTGAAGCGGTATATAATGAGTTGCATGATTATTTCAGTTCCGCTCGGGCTAAAGAGATTAAGGAAGAACGTGCTACTTATGTAGGGTAGCAGTTCTGTAAAAAAGAACATCTAGGCCGGAATCTATTTTAATCTGGAACTATTTTGAAAGCAGAGTCCATCGCTTTGTTTAACTGTCTGTTTCACTAAGTCGTCAACAAAAATAAGTTTTTATACACCTGAATAATCTGGCTGGTAATGAGACCACTGATCGCCGTATTTTTGCTAATTACCCTAGCTATGATCCTAGGATGCACGGCCAATTGGTCTGAAACAGTAATGAATGATAGCAAAAATGACAGCCAAAATAGTTCTGAATTAGAGAAAGAAGCAGTTTTGCCGGCAATGGGCAGTGAAGGCCCTTGTCCCGGCCGGTTTATTTGCTTAAGCTATTTGGTCAGCGCCTATCAGGATGAAAACTGCCAGATAACCAATCGGACAACCTGCGAAACTGAATGTGCAGAAGGGCTTTGCCAAGAGAAGGAAATTAAAATATGTGTTTCTGGGTTCAAGTGCCGCAACAATTTAGAAAGGGGTTTCCAGCGGGAAGATTGCCGTTGGGAAAAAAAGGAAAAATGTGAGTTTGGCTGTAATATCTCAGCCAATAAATGTTTTAATGCCTCAACAGCTCCAGTGGCAATAATTTCAGAACAGGAGAAGACTGTTTCTAGGTCTGCTTATCCAGTTTTGGCCTTAGGCCAGGTTTTGGAGCTAGCTAATGGAAATCTTAGCATTTATGTTCTGGAAGCTGAGCGCGTGCAGCTGCGCCTGGGCCAGCAGAAAAGCGGCTGGCTGCAGGAAGGCGACAGCATTATTTTTAAGAACGGCCTTACCGTGACGGTTAGGGAAATTTTGTTCCAAGCTTATGCTGAAGGAAAAAAGCAAGTGGTTTACAGCACTAGTACTCTGGCATCTTAGTTTTCTACAGCCTTGCAGATGATAGAACTGTCGCATAATTAAGTTGCTTAAATACTAGTTTCACAAAATTTTTCGTCCCTGTATGGTACTTAACACAAGCGAAAATTATCCTGCTGCCTTTGTTATGCAAAAAATTTCGCTGGGTGTAAAACCCCGCCCTTTAGGGCGAAATTTTTGCATGCTAAAAATGCGTAGTTGAGAAACCGCCTCTTTTGAAACCTCGTCATTTATGGCGAGGTGAGGCGGTTTCACGCATTTT
>DATDXK010000093.1:0-6063 GCA_035289345.1 Candidatus Nanoarchaeia archaeon | reverse complement strand
CGAAGTCCGCTCCTAACAGCAGCAGTTAATCCAGAAAGCAACGCTGAGCCTACCTCTAACGATGTAATCTCCTTCTTACCGCAGGAAGAGTGCCTGCTGTAATATAAAGAATAACGAACAGCGTTAACTCCGTCTGCCGCTCTGCTACCATGTTGTCGCCCACTGCCAGGACCGCCCGGCCGCTAATGATTAACAGCGCTTCCAGCGGCAAATGTTTAGTTCTAGTGTTGTTTAAGATATTTCATCTTTCATTGCGTCAGCAGTTATTTCTTCGCCTTTTTTGATGTCTCTTTTTGCGGCATCGCACTTTCTGTTTAAATCTTGGATGATATTTGGATTAAAAACGTGATTTACGTATCTTTCAGGAGAAGAATAAAGATAAATAACTACCTCAGGTCTAGAAAAAGAGCAGATAATTATATAAAAAAAACGCCAACGCCCGGATTTTCTTAGCCTGCAGATTTGTTTACGGGCCACTTTGAACCGGGACATCCTTGCGGAAACAAGCTCGCTGTGACACTTTCACCATATTCCAGGCTTGCGCAGTACCGAGTTGTGCCACGTTGGCATTAAGGCCACTAATTCGGCTATTCTATATAAATATTTTCACTCATCAGGCTCTGTAGAAAATGTAGTTAGCATCAATTTGCGAAGCACCACTATCGTTAAATATTCAGCTGACAAGATGATTGCCTTATCCGGAGAATGTCAGCCTTTACCTAACAGAATCTGGTGCTGAGCCTTATGCTAACTGAGTGCAAAGAGATTTTCTACAGAGCCCACTCATCAGGCTTCATCCAATAATTGATTTTTCTGCTTTTTATTCCCCCTCGTCAAAGCCTTTGATTTTTATGCAAAAAATTTCGCTGGGTGTAAAACCCCGCCCTTTAGGGCGAAATTTTTGCATGCTAGAAATGCGTAGTTGAGAAACCGCCTCTTTTGAAACCTCGTCATTTATGGCGAGGTGAGGCGGTTTCACGCATTTTTATTATTTCAGTAAGGAAATTGATTTAGCTTTTGAGGCTCTCGTCAAGAAAAATCTGGTTAAAAATCAGATTTTTGGAAAAGCTAAATCTATTTATTGGATGAAGCCAGCTCATCATACTCTTCCTCATGCCCGCAATCCAGGCAGCTGAGATATTGATGGCCGTCATGCTGGTAGATATCCACATGAGAAGAATTACATCTCTGGCAGGCATGCTTGTCTTCTGGACGTTTAGTGTGGACCATGATGGGCACTTCTTTCTAAAAATATGGCGGTGGGGGAATTTTCACGCGGCCTAACCGCATTTGAATCCCCGATCCCCACGATGCACGCTTATTATCATCGGTTTCCCTCAAAGCTCATTGCTTTATGAGCGTGGTGCTATAACCAGGCTAAGCCACACCGCCTTGTATTGATTGAGTTGGAAGCCTGTTTTTTAAGCTTTCTCTTTTTCCTGCTTCATCCAACAAATAGCCAGCGCCTTAAGACGAGCAGTACAATATACTAAAAACAAATCGTTGTTATACGCAAGTTTCGGGGGCTCGCAACTACGAAAAGAAGATTTTATAAATTACAATGTTAATGATTAAGTTATGAAAGCTGTATTTTTTGAAAAAACCGGAGGACTAAACGTTTTAAAATATGGGGATTTTTCAACCCCGAGGCCACAACAAGGTGAAGCACTGGTTCGTGTGAAAGCATGCGCATTAAATCGCCTCGATGTTTGGCTTCGTGAAGATGTGGATAATGCTCGCAATATTCCATTACCACATATCCCTGGCTCTGATGTCGCAGGAATAATTGAAGAAATAAATGGAGAAAGTTCGTTGAAAGTTGGGCAAGAAGTAGTCTTAAATCCAGCCACGCCCTGCGAAAGTTGTCCTCGTTGCAGAAATAAGGTAACCTGCGAGCTTGTTAGAATCTTTGGTGTTAAAAATCAAGGTGGATACGCAGAATATGTTACCGCTCCAATCAAACAACTTTATCCGAAACCGAAAAACATTTCATTTGTTGAGGCAGCGGCATTTCCCCTTACTTTCTTGACTGCTTGGCATATGCTTGTGGGACGCGCCAACCTCAAGAAAGGTGAAACAGTCTTTATTTGGGGGGCATCTGGTGGACTTGGCTCTTCAGCAATCGAAGTTGCAAAATATCTTGGCGCAAAAATCATAGCCGCCGCCAAATCAGAGAGCGATGCGCAAAAAATCAAGGAAATTGGAGCAGATGAAGTCGTGATTTATACAAAGGGAAACGTTGAAGATGAAGTTAAAAAAATGACCGGCGGTTTAGGAGTTGATGTTGTTTTTGAAAGTGTTGGAGAGAAGACTTGGAATACAACCCTTTCCATGCTTCGCCCTTACGGACGAGTCGTTATTGCAGGCACTACCAGCGGCGATAAGGGGACACAAGATTTGAGTGATATTTACGTTCGCCAACTTTCAATTTTTGGTGCACGAATGGGAACAAAAGAAGAGTTCGAGAAAGTTTTAGAGTTGGTTAGTGCCGGGAAATTGAAACCCATAGTTGACAAAGTTTTCTCGCTTAAAGAAGCGGCTGATGCACAACGAAGAATGGTTGAAGGAAAACATGTTGGTAAAATTATATTCGAGATTTGACGGCAAGCCCCCGAAACCTCTTCGTCCGTCAGCCTTCGGCTGAACGTTGCACTCGGGCTCGTTCCTAATGGAAGCGTATAACAGGAATTTTACGATTCACTTCGCTGCGCTCGTTCATCCAAATTGAATTTTCATCTCTGATTTCAGCTCTGTTCCGTTAAATTTTGTGGGTTGCCTCAAAATTTAACTCCACGAGGAAATCGAGGAAAATTCAACTTCGTAAAACCCCATACGTTTGTTTTTTTGCACAAAAATTTCGCCAGGAATTTTTGCAGGGGTTTAAAACCCTGCCCGTTAGAGAACAATTTTTGGCATCCTGAAAATTTGTGGTTTAGAAAGTGTCCAGTCAAACTTTGCCATTTATGGCGAGGCAGGACACTTTCCAGAATTTTTATGATGTTCCTACGGAAAAGACCCCCGGTTCAGTTTTATTCAGTTTTAGAAGCGCTGAGCGAGTAGCTTTAGTGTTTACTTTTGGATGAAGCCGTTGTCCGATTTATGCAAAAAATTTCGCTGGGTGTAAAACCCCGTCCTTTAGGGCGAAATTTTTGCATGCTAAAAATGCGTAGTTGAGAAACCGCCTCTTTTGAAACCTCGTCATTTATGACGAGGTGAGGCGGTTTCACGAATTTTCATCATATTTATAACCATTTGAACATTTTTAATATTTAAGTTTAGTCAGAGTTGTCTAGTAGGCAGTGGCTTAACCAGCAGTTAATTATATATATCCTAAATCATTTATCATTCTTGATTGTACCGAAGGACACAAGTCCAAAAAGAGGCTGATAATGAAAAAAAATATTCATCGGTTCATTTGCTTGTTATCTCTTTCATTGTTATCACTGCCGTTGGCTTGGACCGCTTCTGATACGATTGAAGGTCTTAGCGATGCCGTATTTCTGCCCTTAATTGAAGTGGTAAGGCCCCTGTTTATCAAGCTGAATTTTGTTATCGGGGGAATTTTTGGCGCGACTGTGCTGTTGGTGATTGTCAGGATTTATTATGAAAACAAAACTATCAGGCTGCTAAAAGCCATAAAATTCGATTTAGACCAGCAAAACAAGCGCCAGGGGATAAGTTATTCCCAGCAAAGGAAATATTTTTACCAAAGAATCCTGGAATTTTTAGAAGATCGGGCTCATAAAAAGGCCTTGAAACAGTTGTATCAGCTAAGAGCAGCAAAAAATGAAAATAAGCATAAAGCCAGAAGTGTTTGAAAAGTTCAATAAAAACCTGAAAATAGCTTTCATTAAGGTTGAACAGGTTGATAATCAAATTAAGGTTGCTGAAGCCAGGCACTTGTTGCAGGAGGTTGAAAAGCTTGTCCGGCTAAATTTTCATAAGAAGCAGATTAAAGATAACTCTTTTATTGAGCCTTGGGCCTTAGCGCAATTGGAATTCGGCGGCAAAGCTCACCACTACCACACTTCCGTAGAGCGGCTTCTGAAAACTGTGCTAAGCGGCAAAACTGTGGCCAAGACGGACACGATTGACAATATCCTGCACTACATCGCCCTAAAATACGTAGTACCGGTAAGCGTTGATGATTTCCATAAAATTGAAGGAGACTTAACTTTTGATGTGGTTAAAAGCGCAGGAAAGAAAGGCTTATTGAAATCATTAAAGCGCGGCGAATTGTATTACCATGATGCTAAAGGTATTTTAGGGACGCAGGTTGATTATTGGAAAAACAAGCGCACGGAAGTTTCTAGAGATTCTGATGCCAATTTAATTCACCTGACAGCTTTGCCTCCGGTAACTACCAGCGACCTTAAAAAGATAGCCCAGGAATCAGCTTCGATGATTGAGGCCTTTTGCAGCGCCAAAACGCAGTTATTTATCTTAAGCCGAAGGGAGAGGTCGATTAAGATTTAGGGATAACTGAGCGATGAGCAATATGGTGGGAATTGCAAAAAAAAGAGCACACCCTTAATCTTTGGTTAAATGCTTCCAATTTTCTTTATATTCAATATACTTTCTATCAAATTCTTCCTTAGGAGTAATCTCTACTTTCAATGATTTAAGTCTTTGTTTAAGATGTTCATATTCCTGTTCTTTATTTGCCTCAGAAGTCATTTTTTCCAATTCAATAATATACCCATATCCTTTAGTAAAATCCAAACAGACATTAATCTCCCCCCATTGAAATTGAACTCTTTTTCTGAACCATTTTATTTGAACACTAAACTGTGACATCCTCCCCGCCCTAAAGGGCGGGGCTTCCTTGCTTGAAAGTCACGCAAATGCTACCCCATGATGTGCTTCTTGATTTTCAGTGTAGGCGATCGTAGCATTTAAGTCATTATATCCCACTGTGGTTGCAAAACAGATACCTTGAATTCTCATTGAAATTGTCGCCTCATAGTGCACCTCGCTTTCCCTTTGGGAAAGATGGACTTCGTTATCTATCTGTCCATTTTTAGGGGTGCACTCCATATTTTTCATAGCCTGCGTCAATCTTTCGAAAAATTATATGAACTGATTAAGGCGCTTAATCTTAACCAGAGCGAATGATCAACGGAAAATATTATTGAATCAATTGAAAAATGCCTTAATCTTAATTTTTATCTATTAAAGTTATTGCCAAAATATCGGAATATCCCTCCACAAAGCATTGAAACTATCAGAGAGCAAGGGAAGGTGTTAAGAGGACTAATTAATGCTGAATTAGGAAAACTACCTTGAATATACTAAAAATGCTAAATCATCGAACTTTTTTAGCTATTTTTATATATAGCTAGTGGCCTTCGATAATTTATCACACTAGCTATACCTCCCAAAATGATCAGTGTTAATTTTTTAGATTTTATTACTAAGCCCTAAACCGGCATAACTCTTTTAAAGTGTGCTCCATTCTTTGTTTCTGACGCTTAAGTTATGTTTAAGGTAACTTTATGTTTAAGGTAACTTTATGTTTAAGATAATTTCATTTTATCAGTATACTGAACTGGCAGACCCAGAACAGATTAGAGCTGCCCTTAGATCAGAATGTGCAGATCTGAATCTATTGGGAAGAATCCTGCTGGCCAGGGAAGGAATAAATGGCGCAGTTTCTGGCCAGGAAGAGGCGATTGAATTATTTCAGACTAAATTGTGGCAGAAGTTTCCTGCACTTACCTTCCGAGAACAGTGCACGACAGAAAACGCTTACCATAAGCTGATAGTTAAGGTCAGGGATGAGCTTTGCACTTTTGAAACAGCAACTAAGGTTCAAAATGCTGGTGCACATTTGTCCCCGCAAGAGCTGAAGCGATTATATGACCTCCAGGAAAACTTTTATTTAGTGGATGCGCGCAACGAGTATGAATATCAGGTTGGCGAATTTAAAGGCTCGATCAAGCTGCCCATCAGGAAGTTTAAAGAATTTGCTGCAGCATCTGCCATGCTGGAGCCGTTAAAGGATAAAAAAATTATTTTATACTGCACCGGCGGAGTGAGATGCGAAAAGGCTTCATCATACTT
>DATDXK010000092.1:0-4970 GCA_035289345.1 Candidatus Nanoarchaeia archaeon | reverse complement strand
GTTCTGAATCCCTGAAGCTGAAAGAATTGGTATTGATTTTGGTTTTAAATTCCGGCTCAATTATTTCCGACGAAAAATCTTCCGTGAAGGCATAACCCAGTTCTGAATCGACTTTAAAGGTTCCTCTGGGATAGCCGACGGGGAGTGGTGAAAATATCCGCAAGCAGATCTCAATGAGAACCAAGCCCAGCAGCAGGACAGTCAGAAAAAGAAATAGATTAGCCCTGATTTTTCTCGGTTTAGCCATTGTTTACTTAATTATGTTCCTCATTATTTTTTGGCATATGATCTAGGGCTTAACCTGGTAAAGATAATAATCCTGATTCTGGTATTTAAGGTAGCCGCTTAACTGAATAATCTGACTTTCTGATAATAAGTAATCAATACCTTCTCGCCCTAAGGTAGAGATCATCTCCTGGCTGTTAGCCATAACTAACTCTTGAGTTAGGAGCAGACGCCGATTCCATTCCAGGGCCGGGTTGCGGTCAAAAAACACAACAGCCCCATCAGCGCTGTAAGAAAAATAAATATTTCTGAAGCAAAGCAGCCTTAAGTCGCTGGAAAGATCAGAAAATGGTTCGGTTAAAAATAAGTCATCTTTACTGGTATTCTCCTTAATCCAGTTACAGAGTTCATTAAAAGACTGGTTTTGGACTATCCTTGGCTGTAATGATAACGGCTGATAGAAATGAACTGCTGAAGTAAGCAGGATCAGAAAAATCAGGATTAAACCATAAAGCAGTTGCTTCTTTCTTCGATAATGGCGGCAGTAAATAATTAAGCTTGTCAGGGCAGCCAGAGCCAGGATCAATGCCAGCTTATAATTAAAGGAATAAGAGCTTAAATCTCGATATTGGCCAGCAAAGTTAACCAAGAAAATGAATGATAAGGATAGGATCAGGAACAAGATTGATAAAACAGGTTTAGAACTAGCAATCTTAACCACCACTGTTTTTAATTCCGGCCATTTTAAGCGGCTATTCTTTAATTTGGCAGATAACCAGCTTAAGAAAAGAACCGGCAGGAAAATTAGCAGGGTTTTCTCAGAGATGATATAGGAAAGCAGCGAGCCGAGAAGCAGGAAATTATTGAAAAAATCAGCTTGATTATTTTTAATTTTCTGAAAAGAATAATAAGAAAAAGCCAGCGGCAGAAACAGTTTCCATAACGACAGGGAACGGGACAATTGCAGAGACATGAAAAAATGTGAATTGAAAATGTCAACCATTATCCCTGAAACGATGAACAAAACCAGAGGGACATACAGCAGCAGGTTAAAGAGCTTTTTCTTGCGAACGGGCATCCAACTGACAAACTGCTGTTTAGAAATAATCCAGAGTAAGCCCATGGTGACGGAATCAGCGATCAAGTCAATCGTGGCTAAGCTGACTGTGGTAAACAAAAAGGCATAAGGCATCCGAGGAAGAATTATCTCCTTCCAGGCGGCATCAACTTGGTCAAAGAGGCTTAAGGTCCCTGGTGGAGCTAAAAACCAGGCAAAAAACAATAAGAATAATATTGGAACTAGCGCTAAGGCCATATTGGGCAGGTTAAGGTTGATAATCTTTCTGGGCATGGCCTTTCTTTCAAAAGGGGTCTTCCCTTCCAAAGCTGATTTTTTTGAATTAAAAAAGAATAAGTGGATATAAAAAATCAGCAAAAAAGGAATGGTGGTGATGGAATGCATCCATAATCCTAACCCCAGGAAAAGTGTAGAGAAAAATCTTTGGCCACGAGCGTATAATAACAGAAACAGCAGGTTGAAAACCAGGGAAATAGTCCTGGGGTGCAGCTCATAATCCATGATGCTTACCGCCGAGCCGAAGGCCAGATGGTTGATAATAAACAGCACTGGGACAAACAGGCTGAACCAGCGGTTTTCCGTAAAATAAGCTGCAATTTTATAGATTAAGTAGAAAAATAGCCAGCGGGCGATAACAGTCAGAATAAATAATAGGACAAACAGGTCTATTCCGGTTTTAAGGAGAAGATAGATAAATTCATCAAAAACAGTATAATCTGTCTGGGGAGACATGGTGCCAATATCTCGTAGATAAAGTTCAGGATCCAAGCGCTGGTAAAGCGGAGGCAGATAGCGCTGCTGGTCAAAAGCAAAAACATCATACCCTGGCGAGAAAAATAGAGAAATTAAAGTATAAGCTGATAACGCCAACAGTAACAGTACAGTCGTTCTTTGCTTGGAAAGCGGAGGATTAATTTTTGCAGTAAACATTGTTTTATTTTTTAAGCCAAAAAGCGGCACTATATGATAAAAATGCGTGAAACCGCCTCACCTCGCCATAAATGACGAGGTTTCAAAAGAGGCGGTTTCTCAACTACGCATTTTTAGCATGCAAAAATTTCGCCTTAAAGGGCGGGGTTTTACACCTAGCGAAATTTTTTGCATAATCCCCAGATATATAATCACCTTAATCTTTCCAGGATTATTCTTTTTAGGATCAGATAGCCGTCTTTAAGCCGTATCTTAGAGCTGCCCAAGCGTTTGGTGTAATCAATGCCGATCTCAGTAATGGCTAGATTTTGTTTTAAGGCCTGAATGGTCATCTGAGCTTCAATGTCAAATCCAGCGGCAGTTAATACCCCCAGCATTTTTTCAACCTTAAAAGCACGAAGACCGGAATTGATGTCGTGCAGCTTTCCGCCAAACAGAAAATTGATAGCTTGCGTGTGCAGGATGTTGGGCAGCCGATGAAGAAATTTTACATCCCCCATGCTTCTTTTTCCAATGACCATATCATGTTGTGGAAAAAAACTTAGCAGCTGTGGAATATACCGTGGATGATAGGTTCCATCGCAGTCGATTAACACTACCAAGTCATATCCTTGCTGGTGGGCAATCTCTAAGGCGGAAATTACGCCTCGGCCCTTGCCGGAACCAGTTCTCTGGAAAACTTCTATGCCTTTGCCTCGGGCAATTTCCTCCGTTCTATCCTTGGAATGCTCATCAATAACCAAGATGGGAAGATTGAGTTTTTTGATCTCTTCAATCATATAAGCTATGGATTCCTCTTCATTCTTAGTGGGAAGAATTACACAAGTTTTCAAAGCGGCGTTCATGTTTATTTTAGGACAAATTGAATCTATTTATTAAGGTTTATTCGTTATAGTACGCATTAACAATTTTCAGATCCATTTAGTAATTTCAGATTTACTTGGTAATTATTGGAAAGTAATGATTTTTATACCAGTTAAATGTTTCCAGCAGGCCTTCCTTAATAGTGTATTTTGGCTGCCAGTTGATAATTGTGCGGGCTTTTTCACAAGATAAATACTGCGAATAAATTTCGTTTTTTGCTTCATTAAGGATAATGGGCGGCAACTCTGTTCCAGAAACCATCGTCAGCTGATTTACCAGATCCAGAACGCTGACAGGCATTCCCCCGCTGAAATTAAAGGGCTGGCCTATTACCTTAGGGTCAGTCAGGTTTTCTGCTAATTGAAGGTAAGCCCTGACGGCATCCTTGACATAAATGTAATCCCGCAAATAACGGCCGTCGCTCCTGATGATTGGCGCTTGGCCCAGGAGCAATGATCTTATCGTACCGGGAATAATCCGGTTAAAGTTCAAGTCGCCGCCGCCAAAAATGTTTCCGCAGCGGGTTATGGCTACCGCAAGCCCGTAAGTCTTGTGATAAGATTGGGCCAGCAAGTCAGCACAGGTTTTGGAAACATCGTAAGGATGCGAGGAGATCAGGCGCGCCTCTTCAGTGTAAGGAAGCTGTTCATGAGTGCCGTAAGCTTTATCGCTGGAAGCTATCACCACCCGTTGAACATTTAACTGCCGGGCTGCTTCCAGAACATTCCAGGTGCCTTTGATGTTGGTTTCAAAGGTAGCTCGAGGCGATTTATTGGCTACCCCCACAATAGCTTGCGCCGCCAGATGAAAAATAGTATCTATCTCATACTCATTGATAATCCTTAACACCAGATCAAAATCTTCGACACTGCCATCGATAATAGTCACTCTATTTGGCAAGCCCAGCAATTCAAAATTAGTTTGATGAAGGCTGTCCCTGATTAAGCAGGTTACTTTGGCGCCAGACTCCAGCAGCTGCTGCACCAGCCATGATCCTACAAAGCCCGCGCCGCCGGTTACAAAAACATTCCTGTCTTTCCAGAACCCAGGAATTGAGTTTGAGATCATTTTTTGGTCCAGGGCGAATCTCCCTTAGCTGACAATTCATTGAGCAACTGCACATCCTTAAATGTGTCCATGCATTTCCAGAATTTTTTTAATTTGAAAGCAGAGATCTGCTGGTCTGCAGCCAGCCTTTCAAAGGGCTCTTTCTCCAATACCGAGTCTTCCTTCAGATATTCAAAGATGCCCCTGCTGAAAACAAAAAAACCGCCGTTAATCCACTGGTTTAACAGCGGCTTCTCTTTAAATTTGATGATAGTGTCATTTTCATCAATTTCAATGACTCCAAATTGTGATAGCGGATTTACCGTGGTCAAAGTAGCTATTTTCTTAGATTTGGAATGGTGCTCCAGAAGCTCATTTAAATCGATGTCAGCCAGGCCGTCAGCATAAGTGGCAAAGAAAACATTGTCTTTGATATGCGGCTCGATCTTTTTGATTCTCCCTCCGGTTTCCGTTTCCTGCCCGGTATCAACGAAAGTGATCTTTACGCCTAAGTCATTATTTTTAAAATAATCGCGGATGAGCTCTCCTTTATATCCCAAGCAGAGGATAAATTCATTAAAGCCATGGCTGGCATAAATTTTCATTAAATGCCAGAGGATGGGCTTAGAGCCAATTTCCACCATCGGCTTGGGGATGGTTTCAGTATATTCCCGGAGACGGGTGCCTTTCCCCCCGCAGAGAATCACGGTTTGCATTTTTAAGAACCATGGTGCAGACTATTTAAGTTTTATGGTGATGCCAGGCTATAGCTCTGATTACAGTAAAACTTAAATAGTCTGCACCATGGTTCTTAAAAATGCAAACC
>DATDXK010000091.1:0-3653 GCA_035289345.1 Candidatus Nanoarchaeia archaeon | reverse complement strand
AGACTTGATGTTAAAAAAGTTTTCTAATTTTAGTAATACTTAAGCATCATGAAGCTCTACTGTCCTCGGGCGAGCCTAATCATACTAAATAGAATTTTTAGAAAAACTCCTTTTTTCCGCTATCTTTAAATAATTCCCTCGTTGTAGTTATGTTCATGCATATTGACCAAGAACTTACCAAAAAAATCGCCCAGACTGCCCGGCTGGAATTAACTGCACAGGAAGTGGGAACGTTTACCCGCGATTTAAAAGAAATTCTGAAGGCTTTTTCCGTGCTAGACCAAATTGATGTGGCTAACACAGAAAGCTCTTTCCGACCAATTGAACAGAAAAACAGCTTAAGAGAAGACCAGCCCACGGATTGCTTGGCCCAGGAAGAAGTTTTGCAATTCACTAAAAACAAGCGAGATGGGTTTTTTATCGGGCCAAAAACCACCGAATGATTAAATAACCATTAACAATTGTCCGGCGATTAAACATAATTAAACGAAGGTTGAATATTTATTAAGCAAATGATTAGAGAAACCAAACCATGATTAAAGAGACTAAAAAAGCATTGGAAGAATGCAACAGAATACAGGAAGAGTATTCTTACTTTACTGCCATCTGTGAAGAGGAAGCATTACGGCAGGCTGAACAGGCTAAAGGCCCGCTAAAGGGGCTATTTGTCAGCATCAAAGACTGTATCTGTGTTAAAGGCGTGGAAAGCACTGCCGGCTCGCGGATCTTGAAAGGCTATAAGCCCTTGTTTGACGCCACAGTAGTTAAGAAATTGAAAGAAGCCGGAGCGGTGATCATTGGAAAAACGGCTCAGGATGAATTCGGCTTCGGCAGCTTTAACACTAACATAGGATTAGATTTTCCTGTCCCAAAAAATCCTTTTGATAAAGAGAGAGTTACCGGCGGGTCTTCCGGCGGCGGGGCGGGGTTAACCCAGAAAGCCTCTTTCAGGCACGTAGCTGTTACTGAAAGCACCGGCGGCAGCATTGAGGCTCCAGCCGCATTCTGTGGAGTAGTTGGCTTCTGCCCGACATATGGGCTAGTGAGCAGATACGGATTAATTTCTTACGCCGATTCGCTGGACAAAATCGGACTGATGAGTAAAAAAGTGGCTGACCTGAAACCAGTTCTGGAAATTATTTCCGGGCCTGATAAGCAAGATGCGACATCATTAAAAGAAACTGTACCATTTGAATCTAACCAAAACAGATTTAATATTGGAATAATTAAGGAAAGCCTGGCTGAAGGGATCAATCCACAGGTAAAAAAACTGGCAGAAAAAACTGCTGTGGCATTAAAAACTAAAGGCCAAATAGTTCAAGAAGTGTCCTTGCCGATCACTTTTGCCTACAGCATTCCCACCTATTATATCATCTCTACCTCTGAAGCCTCCAGTAACCTGGCACGATTTTGCGGCCTGCGCTATGGCCAGGAAGATAACCTTAAACATAAGACATTTAACGAGTATTTCACTGAAATGCGCAGTCTGCATTTTAATCAAGAAAGCAAGCGCAGAATAATATTAGGAACCTTTGCCAGAATGGCCGGCTATCGTGATGCTTATTACCTAAAGGCCACCAAAGTCAGGACCAAAATAATTGAGGAATACAAAACCTTATTCAGGACCTTTGATGTATTAATCTGTCCGACTATGCCGATAGTTGCCCCTAAATTTTCAGAAGTAAGCCATATGAGCGCACTGGAAAATTATCTGCTGGACATCCTTACCGTGGGGCCTAATTTAGCTGGGATTCCTCACGCCAGCATACCTATCGGCAGAGTTGATAATTTGCCGGTTGGCTTAATGGCCAGCGCCGACCACTTGCAGGAAGGAAAATTGCTGAAATTTTTACAGATTATTGAGGACCTGCAATGAACCTGCCAGCAATTAGTCCAGGATATAATGTTAGTCCAGGTACTAACTTTACTGCCGATATTGTAATCGGGCTGGAGATTCATGTCCAATTAAATACTAAAACCAAGCTATTTTGCGGATGTGTCTCCCAGGGCCATGACGAGCCTAACACGAGATGTTGCCCTATTTGTTTGGGCCACCCTGGTTCCCGGCCGGTGCTAAATAAAAATGCCCTGGCCTTGGCAACAAAATTTTGCCTGGCAGTTCATTCTAGCCTGGCATCGCAACTTATTTTTTCACGCAAAAGTTATTTTTATCCTGATATGTCCAAGAATTTTCAAATTACCCAGTTTGAAGAGCCGTTAGGCAGGGGGGGAAGAGTATCTCTTAAATCTGGGAAGGTAGTGGAATTGACCAGAGTGCATCTGGAAGAAGATCCGGCCTCCATCAGTTATCCGCTATCCATGAAGCAATCGGCCTACTGCCTGATTGATTATAATAGGTCTGGAAGCCCGTTGATTGAAATTGTAACCAGGCCGGAGCTGGCTTCCCCGGATGAAGCTAGAGATTTCTTAAACCAACTGATGTGCATCTTAACTTACTTAAAGATTTTTGAGGTGAGTAACGGCATTATTAAAGCCGATGTGAATATTTCTGTTAAAGAAAGCAATTATACGCGGGTAGAAATAAAAAATATTACCGGGTTCAAGGAAGTGGAAAAAGCCCTGGTCAGTGAAATCGCCAGGCAAAAACAGCTCCTAGGCGAAGGAAAAGAAGTCAGGCAGGAAACCAGAGGGTGGGATAGCAGCACTAACAGCACTCACTTGCTGCGAACTAAGGAAACTGAAGCAGATTACGGGTATATTATTGAGCCGGACTTATCAACCATTGACTTAAGTCAGGAATTTAAAGATAAGATAAAGTTAGAAATCCCTGAACTGGCTCAGGAGAAGATACAGCGATACATTCGGGCATTTCAGCTGAATCAGATTGACGCGGAAGTAATGGCCATGCAGCTGGAGCTGGCCCAATTGTTTGAGAAAGTTGCCCAGCAAATTGATCCACAGCTGGCCGCCAAGTGGCTGCGCAAGGAATTGTTAAGGGTTCTTAATTATAATAATATTTCGGCAGCAGAGATAAAGTTTAATGAAAAAGAATTGGTGGAATTATTGCAGCTGGTCCAGCATAACCTGATTTCCGATGCTACAGCGCAGAAAATCATAGAAGAGCTGGTGATCAAGCCTTTCTCGCCCAAGGAATACGTTGCTAAACATCATCTGGAGCTTATCAGTGATGACCAGGAATTGCGGGAGTTCTGCCATAGAGTTATCGCTGAGAACCAGGCGGCAATTAATGATTACCGGGCCGGCAATGAAAAGTCACTCAATTTTTTAGTTGGGCTGGTGATGAGGCTGAGCAAAGGAAAGGCTTCGCCGCAGATAGTTAATGAGTTGATGAAGAGATTGATTAAATGATTAGGGGAGTGGCTTAATTATTCTATTTAATTCTTTCAATCTCCCAAGGCTTCATCCAATAAACACGGAAATCCTAAAAATAGATTTCCGGTTATTACTGGCTGTTGAACCTTGCAGGAAAAGTGGTATTTGACCCAGTAGTTGCGGGTTTACTTTTGGATGAAGCCGGTAATAACGGCTCCGTAGAAAGTGCAGTGGCCATCAATTTGCGAAGCATCTTCTGGTGCAAAATTACACCGGCTAGGGGGATGTCCCTTACGGGGATGGTCGGTTATCAGCCTTAAGAAGCTAATGCTGAGCCTGATGGCCACCGAGCATAGCGA
>DATDXK010000090.1:0-12313 GCA_035289345.1 Candidatus Nanoarchaeia archaeon | reverse complement strand
TGGAAACCGCCGCAATGCTGGCTAAAGCTTCTCCCCGGAAACCCAAGGTTCTAATTGAAAATAAATCATCTGCCGAGCTAATTTTGCTGGTAGCATGCCGCAGGATGGACTGGTGCGCATCTTCGGAACTCATGCCGCAGCCATTGTCAGAAACCCGAATCAATTCTTGGCCATAATTTTTTATCTCAATCATAATGGCTGTAGCTCCGGCATCTAAAGAGTTTTCCAATAATTCCTTAACCACCGAAGCTGGCCGCTCAATGACTTCTCCGGCAGCAATTTTGTTGATGGTTTCCTCACTTAACAGCTTGATTTCAGGCATAATACTATCTCGGGGATTAAGATTATTTATATTGGTTATGGTATCCGTAGTAAGACTTTTTCTACAGAGTCGGTATTTAGGCCTAATGTGTTTAAGATAGAAAGCTGTAGCTTTTTAGAAACAGCTCAGGAGAAACATTTAAATAGATTTATTTCCTTCCTAAAATAATAAGAGGTTTAATAATCAGAGTTTTAAGATGCCAGAACAAAAAAATCAGGAGTTAGCCAGTATAGTAATAATTTCTATTGTGGCCGTTGCGGCATTAGTGGTTTTAGCCTTTAATAACAGCCTAGAATTGCAAGGTGCTGCCGTTAATATCCAGCACGTTGATACTGTTGAGAAGTTCTGTGTTGATGATGACCCGCTGAATAATTATAACCAGCCCGGAATGGTCCAGCAAAGCTCAGTACAGTATTTTGATTATTGTGTTGGAAATACTTTGTTCCAGCGTTATTGCCGTACGGGAGGAAGAATCGGAGTGACTTCCGGATACCAATGCCCTAATGGCTGCAGTGAAGGGATGTGCAGATAATGGCCAGAAGATTAAGCAGGAGTTTAAGAGCAGGTGTCGGGCAAAAAATCGAAATGACTCCCCCAGTAGTGGCTCTCGGCGTCCTGGTAATAATTGCTTTGTTTGGCTTAACGGCTTTATTTTTCAATGAATCTAATAATGTTGGCTCGGCAGTAATTTATGACCGTGATGCGGCTGATTTCAGGGCTGATTGTTTTGATACCGATCCATTAAATGAATATGACATTAAAGGCTCCATTTATTACCAAAATTATGTTTATCATGATTTATGCAGTGATGATAATGTCTATTTGCATCAAATGTATTGCCAATCCAGCCAGCGCGTGGGTACCGCTTTTGGCTACCCCTGCCCTAACGGCTGCCAGAATGGCGTATGCCTATAAAAAGAGATGGCTAGAAAAAGGTCCAGAGGAGGGATTCTTATTTCTGAACCATCTTTTTTAATCGTTGCATGAAATTAAGCAACGACTTAATTTCAGCACAGAAAATTGATCGTTGTCGGTTTTCAGGTGTTAAAAAAGAGGTGTTTAAAAAATGGGTTCAAATGAGCAAAAATTGCCTTATACGGCTATTGTAACAGTTATTGCGGTAATAGCGATAGTGGTTTTAACTTTAACCGGTTCTGGAAAACTGTCTGGAGCCAACGTAGCTAACGTTTATCGTGAGCAAGTGGAAACGTTGCAGCCTTCCTGCTTAGATAATGATCCTGGCAATGAGTATGATGTTAAAGGCACGGTCCACATGGGAACTTACAAAAATTATGATTATTGCCGCGGCGATAAATTAATTCAGGCTTACTGCTCTTCCAGCAACCAAGTAGATTGGCTGGAATATGATTGCCCTAATGGCTGCTTAAACGGGTTTTGCCTGTAAAAAATAATTTGTAGCCAGAATACAAACAGTAAATAGCCTTAAGGGAGGGATAACTAATGTCCATAAAACTATCTTCAACCTGGCCTTACTTATTAGTGTTAGTGGTGGCGTTGGCAACCGTAGCCGCATTAGTAATGAACGACTCATTTGTGCTGCAAGGAGCTTCCGTCCATAATGGCCCGGCGGCCAGTTTTAGCTCCAATTGCCAGGATTCTGATGATAAAAATGATTACTATAAATTTGGGGCGGTTCATTTGGGAAATGTAGAATATTATGATTATTGTCAAGATCAAAATAAGGTTAAACAATTTTATTGTAGCTCTAGCAATTCCAAGAAGGCAACTAGAAGTTACAATTGCCCTAATGGCTGCCAAGACGGAGTATGCCAGTGAACTAACAGTAAGCCGGTGACAACTTTAAATTATGCCTCTAAATAAAGGTAAATCAAGAAGTAATCGCGAGATGGTGATAGTTAGCCTGTTAGGAATGATCACCATCGTGGCCATTGTTTTTCTAGGCGATGACGCTTTTACCGGCGGAGCAGTAGTTGGATCCTGTTTTCAAAGTGATTCGCAGCTGGATAATTATGTTAAAGGGTATGCTGAGTACCGTTCTAAACGCTGGGAAGACACTTGCAGCAGCGACGGAATCAGGCTGCGGCAGGCTTATTGCAAAACCAGCGTTAAAGTAAGCATGACTTCCAGCTTTCAATGTCCTTATGGCTGTGCCGAGGGGGTTTGCCTGGCTCCTGAAGCTAATTGCGGCAATGGAAGGTTAGATTATGGCGAGCAGTGTGATGATGGCCACCTGTTGGATGGGGACGGCTGCAGTGCAGTTTGCTCTAAAGAAGCCGGTTTTACCTGCCATACCATTTCAGTCTGCAATACTGATTTAGGGTCTTAAGAATAATCTTGAATCTTATAGATTATCTTGAATCTTATTAATTACACTTACGATCACACTAGCATACTGCGATAACCCCTTACTCTAGCGTTCTACACGTTTCTCAAGGTCTCGCTGCTGTTGTTTTTTATCAGACGTCTTTTTTTAGGCCTTTAAGGACCTCAAAGATTATGCTTAAATTTATTAATCGCAGCTTCAATTTTTTCTGGCTGAAATCCAATGATAATTTCTCCACTAATATCAGTTAATGGGATAGCCAGTTGATTTGATTTATCAATCAATTCATCTCTAGCTGTTTCGCTTTCATCCAAGTCCAAGATTTCAAAAGAATGCCGTTTCTTCTTGAGCCAGGCTCTTAATTGCTTGCACCAGTCATTCCCCTGGGTGATATATATTTTTATATCCATGCGTCAACAGTAAAATCACTCCTTTTTGAATTATGCCCAATATCAGATAATCTTATATATTCTTTTTCATTTATTTTCTTAGCTATGTTCCCTGCCAGAACTTTAATTGTCATCAATGTTTCGCTGGTATTTATAGCTTTTCTTCTTATTTTAAACTTATTTGGAGTGCAGATTACTCCCCTAGGACAGGCCGCTGTTCCTCGAGAAGGTCTGTGCGTGATTAATTATAAGGATCAGTTTACAGCTACCAATGATTTAGACCGCTGTTGTTTTGAAGCTGCCAAGCAGCTGCAATGCCAAAGAGACCGGCAGATCTTGGAGCAGGGGCAGACGGAATGGGTTTGCCAAACGGGTGTAGGCGGGGTAAGAATCTTACTGGATAATGATGCCAGGAGGTATTGTGTGAAGCAGCCTTATTATTAAGTGGAGATAATATCAAATGGGGATAGATGATCCTAAAATGAATAATCCCAAAATGGTTAAAACTAACCAGGCTGGAAAACAAAATCTGGCCAAAACTGCACGTCCTAGAAAAAATCCAGCTTTAGCTGCCAACAATACTTTTATGCTCCTGCTGGCAGCAGTTATTATCTTAAGCTTGCTGAATGTTGCGCAGGTAAAAGGCTTGTTCATCCAGGCTCAGCCAGAAGTTAAAATTACGGAAGGAACAGTAGCCTTAGGCTCTTTAACCTTAGAACAAAAGATCGCCCAGATGCTGATTGTGCAGGGAAACATCGACAACCTTCAGGCTTGGAGAGACCTGCAGCTGGGTGGCTTACACTTATTTGCCAGAGAAAGTGAAGACTTGTTCAAGGAGCAGATTGCCCTGTTCCAAAAAGACTTGCCTATACCGTTCTTTATAACGGTTGACCTGGAAGGCTGCGTCAACCCCTTCCTGAACTTTAGAAATTTTACTGCTGCTATTGATATTGATAATTTAAACCAGGCTTACTTGAAAGGTCTGGAAGAAGGCAAATTCTTGAAAGATATCGGAGTGAACTTAAATTTTGCGCCCGTCGTAGATTTGGAAGACCAAATTTGGAATTGCCGCAGTTTCCCCGGCAGTGAGCTGCAAATTTCAGATTTAGCGCAATCGTACATTAATGGCCTGCAAAATTTTGGCATTTTGGCAACAATTAAGCATTACCCAGGCAAGACCCTGGTAGTCCGGGACCCGCATAAATTCATTGTCAATGCCCATATCGAAAAGAAGGATTTAACGCCCTATAATTTCGCTTTAAAGCGGGGAACGGTCAAAGCCGTGATGGTCAGCCACATCATCACTGACGGGGCCATAGATTCAGACCATCTTCCATCGGTAGTCTCCAGAAAAGTTCTGACGGAGTTAAAAAGCCAATACCCTGGCTTAATCATCTCTGATGAAATTAACATGCTGGGGCTGAAAAACTTTTACCGCACCATCGATGAGATGTATATAGCAGTTTTCAAGGCGGGCAATGATTTAATTCTTAATTTTAATTCTGATCCCAATGAAATTAATAGAATGATCAAAGTTGTGGCCGCGGCAGCGCAGTCGGGGGAAATTTCTATCATTGAAATCGACGCTTCAGTCAGAAAAATTTTAGAAGCGAAAGGATTGAGCGTGGTTTGAACTTTTTATGATTTCTCTTAATTGATTATGCCTTCACCTCCACATAACAAACGTTTATAAAGTGATTACTATTTAATTCATTAAATGCCTAAACCATCACCGGAAGAAATACAACAGATCAGAGTCAGGATTCCTCAAAGAACAGAATTGTTAGGCCTAGTTCAGCAAAGATTAGGGGGAAGCCGGATGCGGGTCTTGTGCTTGGATGGTAAAGAGCGCGTCTGCAGAATTCCCGGTAGGTTGAGAAGGGCGCTCTGGGTGCGGGAGAATGATATTGTGCTGATTGAGCCATGGGAGTTGGGTGGAGATGAGAAAGGTGATGTAGTTTACAAGTATAGGAGCAAAGCTGAAGTTGATTTCTTGAAAAGAAAAGGGTATCTGAAAAACCTAGAAACAGAATTTTAGGATTTCCATATTTGTTGGATAAAGCTGTAGTTTTAGTAAAGAATATAAATGTAGAATGATTACGTTAATAAAAGAGGTGTATATTATGTCTAATAACCTGCCTTATGTTTCTGCAGTAATAGCCATTGTTGTTATAGTTGCTGTGGTCTTAGGGATCAACAGCGATATCACTGGAGCTCTAGCTTTGGGAAGACTTAGAGGATCTTCTCCAGCTTGTTCAGAAACAGATCCAGGCCAGGATGAATCAGTTTTAGGCGTGGTAAGCATCCAGGAAAGAGATAGCACGCGTGAATATCCAGACACTTGTTTTGGAAAAACATTAGTTCAATATTTTTGCGCTAATACAGTTGATTTTCAAGGAGTCGGCCGCTACTGTAAAAATGGCTGCCTGAATGGCGTTTGCCTTGGCGAATAACAGTGATATTTAAGGGGTAATTATAGGCATATAATGGGGGGTAAGATAATGGTTAAAGGCAAAGATTATTGCGTTTATTTGGTTGTAGCGGTGGCCTTGGTGGCCGTTTTAGTGATTGGGATCAGCAGTACAACGCTAACTGGCAGCGCAGTCAGCAGAACTAAGGGAGCCTGCAGCGAAACAGATACTAACAATGACATTTATGCTTTTGGCGTGGTTAATTTTGAGCATCGCTCCGGAGCAGACGCCTGGCCCGATGAATGCTTATCTGACGGCCGGCACCTGAAGCAATATTCCTGCAGTCGGCCTAACCGAATAAGTAGCATCTCTAACCTATGTGCCAAGGGCTGCCAGGAAGGAGTCTGCATCAAATAGGTGTCAGTTTCAATCGTCGGGAAAATTATATTTAGGGGCTGGCTCGAATAGTCCTTCTGACAGATAGTCTCACAACTAACATTGCTCGAAAATTAATAATAAAAAAGAAAGAACCGAAAGATTTTATTTGCTATCTTTTGACACAACAACACCGATAACAGGTTTGCCTGTTTTTTGGGCATAATCTGTTAGTATTTTAATACCTTGATACTCTCTTTCTGACGCAACTCTTTCCTCGTGAGGATTTTCCCTCGTGAACGGAGTGGGGAGGGCAAGGAATGCAATGATAAAGGGTATTTTAGTTTGCATTGCCGGTCCTAAATTATAACTGTTGATTATGAATATTCGGTTTCAGAAATGTTTAAATAATCCCATCTTTCCTGATAGCTTATGAAAAAATCAGGCAAATTATTTATCTATTTGGCCTTGCTATTCTTTCTGTTTTATGGCCTAAAAACGATCTTTACTGGAAGGATAGTTGAGATCGTTATCATCAGCGCCCTGGGCTTTTTGACCTTGCTGGGCTTTATGCATTGGAGAAAACCAGGGGGTGAACGTTTATTTTTATTTGTCAGTTTGATTTTTATGGCCTATTTGGTATATGTCTGGTCCTTGACCGGAGCGCTTTATTTAACTCTGCTGTTTATTTCTCTAGTGATGTTCCTGCTGTCCTTTCCCAAGAAAGGAATAACCACTGGGGATGATGGTGAACCAACGGTTTCAGAACAGCCGCACAGCGTGGTATTTGAGCCGCCTAAGAGTAAGGATGAAAAAAGTAATGAATCTATCGTTAAAGAGTTTTCTCCCGGCCTATACCTGGCCAGCAGCCAGGGGGCAGTATACCATGCTCCGACCTGCAACTGGGCCAAGAAAGTTTCTGCTAGCCGGCAAATCTGGCTGCAGACTAAAGATGATGCTCGGGGAAAAGGGTATGAAGCGCACAGTTGTGTTAGTTGAAGGTTAGCTTAAATTTTTAATTAATCGTTTGTTCGCTCTTTATCATTAGAATCAGGACTTTTTTCTCCAAACAATAATTATTATCCCAATTATCCCGACAGTTATTGCCATGTCCGCAACATTAAACGCTGGCCAGAAGGAAAAATTGATAAAATCAATGACTAAGCCACGAAATAGCCTGTCCAGCAGGTTGCCGATAACTCCACCTAAAAATAAGGCTGTAAACAGCTGCGGCCAAATAAGTTTCGGAATTTCCCGGTATCCGATGATGGTCATTACTGCCACGAGGATGGAAATAATAGTTAGTAAAACAATTTTATCCTGTAACAGGCCAAAACCAGCGCCAGTATTAGTAAAATAACCCAGGTTTAGAAAGCTGATCGTGAAATTAGGCCTGATGCCGGAGATTACCGCTTTAGTAATCTGATCGATAATGATAGTTATGGTTGTAACCATTACAAAAAGCAACAGCAGCTTATTTGGCTTAAATTCTACCATAACCTATTTTTTTGTTCTGCCCCAGACTGCCGTTCCAAAGCTTCTAAGCGCCGGTCAATGGAGTATAACAAGGCTTTCAGGGTATCTAACTTGCTGTTGATTAACTCCAAATCCTTATTTTCGCTGTTGAGCTGAAATTGCTGAGGAGAAAATTGTGGCACTGGAGCTTGACGCACATTTAGCGGCTCGTTTTGCGGATATAAAGCATCTTGGCTGAAGGGTTGGGAATCGTCAACTGCCAAAGGATCCAGTGAATCATTAAACTCTTTATCGGCTAGAGTATCAAAGTCCAAATCCTTTTTTTTCTTTAATTTGCTGAAAAAACCCATACTGCTAGAAGATATTATGCTTAATTTTAAAACTTTCTGTTCAATGGCACAGCTTGGTTAAGCTCTAAATTACACAGAACCATCCAGTCCTGGAAGACCACCTGTATTGCATAAGTCATCAACTCAAGACACAATAATTTATAAATAAAAATCATTTTCATTAAAAATAACATGTCCACAAAACCAGAATCAAAAGATGAGAAAGTAGGGTTTCATAAAGGCTCATTGGCAACATTATCCAAAGAGCGGGAAGAGCTGCTTAGAATTCTGCAGATAGTAGAGCAACTGATGCAGATCCATGTCAAGGAATTAAAAGATTTGGGCGTAGATTTAGTGGCGGAAGCCAAAGAAACGGCTAAACAGCTGAAAGGCAGGAAGCCCATTGAAGACGTGCTTAGGTAAATTTATAGCTTTTAATTAGATCATATTCAATCTCTTTTTTTCTTCTATGAGTTGTAAATCCGCCATGAATCATCGTTTCGACAACGATTGAGCCGGCCTTAATTTCTAACAGAGTTCCATGCACTGAAACGGCTGAGGCGCCTAAGGCGCGAGCCAGCTTATTTTTTTCAGAGTCAAGCTCTACTTCCACTAATTTTCCTAAATCTGATTTAACAAACTTAATCACAGGATAACTTCCCCCCGATGAATCTTTGGCAGAAAATTCAGGATTTTTCCATCTTTATACCTGGCGCAGCCAATGACATTATCATGATGCTGAAGAATGATTAGCTTGCTTTCTGCTCCCAATTCTTTTGCCAAATCCAATCCTTTAAAATAATCCTGGACTTCTTTGGCAGACAATCGATGAATGTTTTTCAAGGCAATCTTATGTTTTCCAGCTTCCTGAGCTAAGAGTTGGGCTCCTTCCTTGCTTAGCCGGACCTGATTATTTTTAATTTCTGCAACATATAAGCCTATTTTATCAATTCTAAGCTGTTTCAAGTCCATTGCCGCGATATCTTTGCTGATGATAGAAAGCCGTTCTTTTTCACTCAAGACATAGGCATAATCTTCCTGCCAGAAATAGCCATATTCTTCTAAAAATGATTCCCTGATTTTTTTAATCTCCTTGTTATTTAGGAAACGGTTCTGCATCAGTAAATAAATCACTGGTGATTTAAAAAGATAACTAAGGATTTAGGATCAAATTGCTGTAATTGTTACTGCTGTAGTTGTTACCTTAGATGGTTAAACCAGGTTGTTATCCTGGATGGCCTATCCCACCCCCCACACGGGGTTATTTCTCCGCTTGATTTCAGCGATTTCTTTTAATACTTTAACTTCCAGTCCAGTTAAGTGTTTTTTTAACTCCTTCAGGGCCTTAAAATCTGTTTCAGAAATGTCAGTAAGCAGAACGTCTCCTTCCTTAATCTGCCGGCCGACAGTAGCGCCATCAATGGCCATAGCGATCTGTTTTCCCCGGACGGCAACAGTAAGGTTATCCTGCCCTTCTTTCATGCTTTTAACCTTGCCGATGGATTTGCCGGTTAAATTCATGATAGGATCGCCGCTGCGGATGGTTCCGATTTCAATTTCTACTCCCACAATGGCCGGATTGTTCTGCCGAAAAACATAGCCCTTAAGAATAAAAAATTTGCAGGGCCGGACTAGTTTTGCCAGCTGCTGCATTTCTACATTTTTCTTAAGGCTGCTGATGTAATGCTCATAGTCTTCAATAATCTTGTATATCACTTGGTTAGCAATAATTTTTAACCCTTTAGATTTAATATAATCATCTAATTCTCGGGGGAGTGTAACATTGAAAGCTAACAACACTCCCAAAAATTTATCCTTATCAGCCACGGACTCTAGCCTGGACAGGTCTTTCTTGGTGATGGCTCCCAATGAAGATGAAGACACGGGGATATTTTTTTCCTGCAGCAATACGCGCAAAGCTTCCAGTCCGCCAACAGTATCCGCTTTGATGATTAATCCTAGTTTTCCGCTGTCTTCCACAATGATGCCGCCGACTTCTTCCTGAATTTCAGTTTTAATTAATTCCAAACTTTCCGGGCTGGAAGCCTGGCTGGGAATCCCTCTTATCGGCATGCCGGCAACCGCTTCTTCCAATCCCAGCGCCGAAATCTTAACCCCAGTAGCCGCAACAATCTCTTTAACAGCCTTATATTTGCCTTTCTTGTCATGCATCTCCGCCAATTCTTCCGGCTCAAGCAAGGCTTTAACTTTAACTACGAACGCTTGCTTAATCCCCCCAATAATTAAGGCCTCATTGACTTTTAGTCGGCCGTTATAGATGATGGCATCGATGGTTATGCCTAGGCCTTTTTCTTCTTTTACCTCCAGAATCGTTCCCCTGCACGGCCCGGACTCTTCAATAGTTAATTGCTGTTCCAAATATTTCTGCCCCAGCCCGGTTAACACCATCAACAGTTCAGGAATTCCCTGCCCGCTTTTGGCAGAAATTGGCACCAAAGCTATTTGTTTGGTATAATCCTGCACTCGGTCAAACCGTTCAGCCTGCAGGCCCCGTTCAGAGAATTGCGCCACTAACTCGTACATTTTCTTTTCGAACTCGCCGATAGTTTGGCTGTTTAACTGGTTAAGATTGGGCAGTAGAAGTTTTTTTGGGTCATAATTCCAGCCTGAAATGAGGTCTATTTTATTTACGGCAACGATGAACGGAACTTTGTGGGCTTTTAATATTTCTAATGATTCGATCGTTTGCGGCTTAAAGCCTTCATGGATATCCACTACCAAAATGGCTAGATCGGCCAGCGATCCGCCGCGTTTTCTAAGTGAGGTAAAGGCGGCATGGCCCGGTGAGTCGATAAACAGCAAACCAGGAATGGTTAGTTTTGATTTTAGGGCGGTTAACAGAGGGCCACAGATTTTCTCGATAGTTTTTATTGAAACAAGGCTGCAGCCAATAGCTTGAGTTATTCCTCCGGCTTCCTTAGCTACGATAGCCGTGCCCCTAATCTTATCCAGGATGCTTGATTTTCCGTGGTCTACATGCCCCAGCAGGGTAATGATTGGTCTTCTGATGGCCATTTTTATCTGAGAGCAGGCTGTTTTTTTAAAGGTATCTGGGCTGTAAGCTGCCAGAATTTTTTTTTGTGCATAATACTTTTTAAACTCTGTTTCTTTCTTCTTACAAGAGATGCAAACAATTATTGAAAATAATTCCCGGATCAAAATGGTGTTGCCTCAGAAAGATGTCCACAAAAAAATGGAGGTATTTTATAATCCAGCCATGGAATCTAACCGGAACATCACGATTTTATTGTTAAACTCCCTTGAAAACCAGCACTTGAACCTGGCTGATCCGCTGGCCGGTTCAGGAATAAGATCGATCCGCTTTTTGAAAGAATTAACTCCCGGCAAAATAAACCATCTTTTTGTTAACGATCAGAAAAAGTGGTTTAAGGCTTATTTTAACCAGGCTTTAAAATTAAACCAGCTCCATAAAGATAACCTCTCTATTTTTAATGAAGAAGCTTCCTTATTTCTGTTAAACAGAGTTAATGACAAAAACAAGCCGGAACATTTCTGCGGCTATTTTGATTATATTGAATTGGACCCTTTCGGCAGCCCCAATCCTTTTCTTAGTTCGGCTATTGGCAGAATTTCACGTAACGGAATATTAGCGGTTACAGCTACGGATACTGCGGCGTTGACTGGAACCTACCCGGCTTCGGCAAAAAGAAAGTACTGGTCCATGATAACCAAGAACCACATGATGCATGAGCTAGGATTAAGAATTCTGGTCAGAAAAGTGCAATTGCTGGGGATGCAGTTTGATAAAGCCTTAATACCCGTGTTGGCTTATTGCAAAGCCCATTATTTCAGGATTTATTTCAAGTCATTGAAGGGAAAAGAAAAATGTAATGAGATGGCTAAACAGCATCTTTATCTGTTGTATAACAAGAATACTCTGGAGTTTGAACTATCGGAGGGCAATATTAAGAAGAATTATTCGGCCATCGGCCCGCTATGGGCGGGAAAGTTATTTGATAAGGTCTTGCTAAGAAGAATGATTGAAATTAATGTTTTTAATCAAGAAAAAAAGTTTTTAGATCTTCTTTACCAAGAAAAAGATGTTGTTGGCTTTCATGATTTGCATGAATTATCTAGAAAATATCAATTTAAAACGCCAAAAATTGATCTGGCATTAAATAAATTAAATGGCACTAGGTCGCATTTTTCACCAACAGGAATAAAAACAAATAAAAAGATATCCGAGATTATTAAAATGATCAAGAAGATTTAACTGCTGCCCCATGGAAACATATCCTAAGATTAAGATGAACAAAAAATTAACTCCTGAACAACGCTACGTTCTAATAGAGAAAGGCACAGAAGCGCCGTTCACCGGCAAATTGCTCTACAATAAGGAAAAAGGCGCTTATCGGTGTGCTAATTGTGGGACAGAGCTGTTTTCTTCGGACACTAAATTTGATTCTGGCAGCGGCTGGCCTAGTTTTTTTGAGGCTAATAAAACAAATATTGAGCTGAAAGAAGATTTCAGCGACGGTATGAAGAGGATAGAAGTTATTTGTAACAGCTGTCAGGGCCATTTAGGCCATCTGTTTAATGATGGCCCCCACCCTACCGGAAAGCGGTACTGCATTAATTCTGTGTCTTTAAAGTTTAAGAGAAAGGAACAGAAAAAGAAATGATTATGCAAAAAATTTCGCTGGGTGTAAAACCCCGCCCTTTAG
>DATDXK010000089.1:0-7931 GCA_035289345.1 Candidatus Nanoarchaeia archaeon | reverse complement strand
CTGGCCAAAGCTTGGTAAATAACTTCTTTTAAGTCTTGATCAGCAGTAAACCTGTTGGCAGCCTGATCCGCCCGGATGCGGTCACCTAAAGAAGATTGGTCCTTTTCAGCGATTTGCCTCAAACAATCTCCGGAAGACTTATGGAAATAACCTCCAGATTCAACCTGCCTCCGGCCCTGGGTGCTTTTTCCTCCTCCGGGAGGAGCGATGAACAGGATGCTTTCAAATCTCATTTTAAAATCTCCTGCTTAAGGCTATAGTTCAGGCCTTCCTCTTCTAATTGCGCTCAGTTGTTTTTTGATGTGGAAATTCTTCATCGATCCTCTTCACGTATTCGCTGACGCGGTTAACGATGGAATTAAGCAGAAAATTCTTTACTTTCTCCTCAAAAATTTCCGTCAAGTTATTCCATTCCGCGATGCGGTACAAGTTGGCATTAGTCTCAATCAGGTGCATATCTTTCAACCGCTTTAACTGCCGCCGGATATTTGATGAGGCTATTCCTAACATCGGCAATTTATTGGTCTTGCGGCAATCCATAACTTTGTTTTTTATCTCTTCCGAATGCAGCTCATCCTTCTCCTGCCGGGCCTTTAACAGCACCTGAAGCACGTCAACAACCACATCCCGCGAATCTCCCGGCTGCAATAAGCCTAAGGACAAGCAAAACTTTCTCACCAATTCCCGGTCGTTGACGCTGGGCTTCTCGTATCTTCTTAAGGTAATTTCCGCCAAGGGAGTTTCCCTGCTGATTTTTCCCATTTTAAACACACCTCTTTTATTCAATTGTTCCTTTTCAATTATTCTTTTTTAATTTAGTTTTTTTATCCAATTTAATTTTATGCTGAGCCAAATTCCAGCCGTTTAGTCGGCATTAAATCTTATTTCTTATTTGTGTAAATACCATAATGTAACTTTCCTTTTCTCGATCTTATCAATTCGGCAAAAAGCCAGCCGTTCCAGCTGAACAATATCTCCCTCTTTTGCGGCTGATAAATTCAGCTCAGCCAGCCCGGAAACCTTAATCCCGCTATTTAATATTAGCTCGGTGGCAATATTCTCCTCCTTAGGAACCCAATGGATAATCCTGCCTTTATTTGCCGCTGTCTTGTAGTCTTCATACCGGTCTGAAGTTTTCCAATAGATATTGCCTTTGACCTCAAAATTGCAGAGGTCCATCAGCCGATGAGTGTATCCTTCCGCCAAGGTCTTGAAATCTTTTTCAGAGATATAGGCCATATCTGAAACGTTTAAGGTCCGGTAGCCTTGCTCATAATGGTCTGGATGGAAGGCAATCTGCACTTTCCGGTCTTTCAATGACCTTATTTGCACCTCCCGAGGACGGTCAATGAAAAAATAGCGCTTGGCAATCGGCTCAATGATCTCTCGGTTAAAGGCATCAATGTTTTTCCAGAATTCCAGCATAGATACAGTCTTATCATTCAAGCTTAACCCAATGTCTAAGGCATATTTCCTGAACGCTCCCGGCTGGTACCCGCGCCTTTTCAACGCCAGCAAGAACGGCAGCCGGATATCATCCCAGCCGCTGTATTCTTTTTGCTCGATAGCCAGCTTAGTCTTAGTTTTGCTGACTTCAAAGCCAATGAAATTGATAATTCCCCAATGCCTGTATTCCGGCGGCTTCCAGCCTAGAGCCTTAATGATAAATTTTTCTTTTTCAGCATTATCAGCCTGGTCCTTGCCATTCAAGACGTGAGTTATCCCCTGATCATGGTCGTCGACAGCTACCGAGAAGACCATCAAGGGCCAGACCCGCTGCTCCTTGCCAGTTTTAGGATGAACATGTTCCACGATACGCATAAGTCCGAAATCACGCATGGCCGGATTCTTAGCAGCAATGTCTGTTTTCGCCCGCAGCACCGCTTCCCCCTCGGCATATTCGTTAAACATCTGGGCATACCTGATCGTCTGTTCCTTAGGCTCCAATGAGCGGCAAGGGCAGGCTGTTCCTTCATTTTTCAACACCCGCCAACGGTCAGCATCGCAAGTGCAGACATAAGCATTACCCTGCTGCACCAGTTTTTCTGCATAATCATAATAGAGGCCTAGACGGGAAGATTGCAATACCACTTCTGCCACCTGATTATCTGTTAACCATCTAACGTCCTCTTCAATCATATTGTATGCCGGGGGATAAATTGTTTCAGGATTAGTATCTTCAATTCTTAAGATCAATTTGCCATTATACATCTTAGCATATTCGTGGTTTAAAGAAGCTCCGTAAGCATGGCCGATATGCAAGGGGCCGGATGGCGAGGGAGCGATTCTTAAGACAACTTTTCCCGGTTTAGCATTAGGCAGAGGCTTTAATGGCCCTAGCTGAGCCTTTTCCTTCTGCGGCTTCAACAGTTCCGGCGCTGTTTGTTTTAATTTATCTTTTATTTGTTCTAAAGATAACTTTTCAACTTCAGCCGCCGTTTTTTCAATTTCATTCAGGACTGTAGGAACATCTTTCCTTAGATCGGGGTTGTCTCTTAACGCCAGGCCCAGAACAACCTTAGGATTGATTTTGCCATTAAAATCGAGAGCGTTCTTCAGACAGTGTTTAAGTATAATTGCCTTCATCAGGGATAAGAAGAAAAGGATAGTTATTAAATATTTTGATTAATGATTAGTTTAGTGCCGACTATTTGGTTATTTTTAATATTTTATTAACATCGGAATTATCAGAAGTTTTTTGGTGAGGCAACCCACAAAATTTAACGGAACAGAGCTGAAAATTGAATTTGGGAAATGTCCCGAGCTGAGGGACTTTCCGTAAAGTTGCTGTTAGGCGAGGTGAGCGAAGCGAAAGTGCAACGTCCCCGAGCACCGCAGACCGCAGTCGAGGAGCGGAGGAGTTTCTAATTCTCCTGAACATTAGGGCTTGGCGTAGTTCGCGAAGAAAAGCAACGACTTTTCTTGCGTACCAAAAACTGCAGTTTCTGTGCATTTCCTGAATGTTTGTTGATTAATTTCCTGTGAAACAAAGTCAAGTGTGGAGTTGGGGGCAGAATTATTTGTAGATTATTTCTTTAGTGATATCAATCAGTTCTTTACATATTTTCTTCAGTTCATTGATCTTTGCTTCGTCTTTAACTGTGATTTGTACGCCGTAAGTGTAATCTTCCCTCCATTCTATGACGCTGTTCTCTTTACTTTCTTCCATTTCTTCATATTCCAAGGCTTCAATAAACTTCTCATCAAGGTTGATTTTTCCTGTCTCTTTGAGGAACCTCATCAAAGCAATAGTGCATGTTTGATTTGAAGATTCATAGCCGAATTTAGCGGCGATGGCGAGAAAATTATGATAGATGCAATAAAATCCAGCTGACATTGACCAATCGGAAAATCCAACTTTTCTGAATGTTGTTATGCCGTCAAGATTATGCTCTGCTTTGGCAAGATGCTTTTTGGCTTCATCAAGATTAGGGTTGTTTTTCAATAATCCTCTATGTTTTGCCCTCTTGCCAAGTTTTTTACATTCTTCAATCTCTTTCTTGGCTTTGTTCAAACACCATTCCACGTGCTTAGAGGCTTGTGACATGCTTAAAAATCTCCGATTTTTTGCACGCTAAAAATGTATTTTACCATTTCTGAGCGTTTTTCAGTATATCCACATATTTATCTTGTCCATAAAGAATGATTGCATTTCTGATAATATCAACAAAGGCTTTCTCTTTCTTTTTAAGATTTTCTAAGAGGTCTTTATGGTTTAGTTTGATAGCATGTAGTTTTTTAGGAAGTATTTCCTCTTTTTTCTTAAGGATGGAGTTTATTTCTCTGACATCACTGTTTTCCAAAACAATCATCAGATCAATGTCATGAGCATGAGCATAATCCTTAACTGTTGAACCGAAAAGCATGACCATTCTATCTTTTTTGAAAAGTTCTTTAAATTCTTCTTTCCAACGTTTAAATTTGTTGGCTTCGTCTGCAAGGAGGAAAGAGACAAGATGAGAAACGTAATCATTGTTAAAATTAAGCTTGTAGGTTATGGATTTTCCAATGGTTTTGCTGATTACTACATTTTCTTGAAGAAGCCGCTTAAAAATTTTTTGAGCCCCCACATGACTTATATTAAGGACTTTACTTATAGAATTGGCATTATAAAAATTAGTGTAATCTTTGAATAAGATAAGTGCAGTTTCTCGTTCTTTTTGGGTTAAAGCAATCATGGTAACATAAAGTTACTACATAGAAACTATTAGTTACTATATAAACTTTGCTGCTTGCTGGGGTGAGGGTTTATAAAGAATTACTTATGAGTAGTCATTTATGGACAACGAAATAGATCTCGAATACTGCACGGCTCATACATTTAAGAATTCTTTCTGGAGAGGATTTGATACAGCAGTGCGTGATATAGTGGTAGATTCATTGGTAGGGCTACGGTTTTACGTTATCATCACCTAGAAGTTTGGTCACACGCTCACGCAATAGCCAATACCTATTTCTGGTAGCTTCATTATCAAGAACATAAGCTTTAGTATCAACTCCCGGCTTTCTTTCTCCGCCTTCACCGATAACCGTACCTAAAGGAAACTGTAACCTGGTAAAATCATATTCAGTTCCTCGGCAAAATTCAAATTGAGCAAAAGCCCCCGGCATCCGATTAAAATAATGTGATTCTACTATTCTATCAGGACGTAGAGCGCTATACCAAACCACATCCCCACCAATATAATCCTGTACCACGCAGGCGGTTACCGCGCACTGCCCTCGCGCGGGATTCCTTGGACTCCATTCCTCTGGCGTAGAACTGGTTTCTTTGCTCCAGGCTGCTCTGACCGCTGCTTCCAAACGGTTTAAATCAATTTGCGAATCTGCCAATGGCAGAAGTGGTATGTCATATACTTAATTAAGATTTATGTTCCAAAAAATATATTCTGGGCACAGTTCTAAAGTGAGTGATTTTGGGCTACTGCAGATACTATACTAAAAATGCTAGATAATCGAACTTTTTTTAGCCATTTTTATATATAGCTAGTGACCATAGTTAATTCGATAATTTATCACACTAGCTATACAACCCTATACTTTGTATAGGAACGTGATATCTTCCGTCTGGTCACGTCCATGATTAGCAGGGCTAATCATTCCTAATCTTGACACAGACGCCAAAAATCACTCAGAAAGTGAGATGTGCCTTCTGAGGAAAAGTTACTAAGCTAGCTATTTCATAACTAATTTAAGCATTAAAAAAATTGTTTAGCTATGCCTCTTTTTTTTGATCTGGACGATACTCTAGTTGACAATAGCGGTCCTACGCGACAGGCGGCTCTGGCAGTATATAGTGCTTTCAACTCTATTATCGATAGTGATCCAGAACAATTTGTCCAGCGCTGGAATTATCTGCATTCTGAACGTTTTAACCGCTATCTAAGGAAAGAATTAACTTTTGAAGAGATGAGATTAGACCGGGTGCGCTATGTTTTCGGGCCGCAAATTGCTCAGTCTACCATTAAAGAGGCTTCATCATTGTTTGCTGAAGTTTATAGTAATAGTTGGAAATCTTTCTCAGATGTAAGGCCTTGTTTGGAGCGGTTGGCTGGTGAAAAGAGGGGCATCATTACCAATGGAATGCAACAGCAGCAGCTAGAAAAATTGACTGCCACTGGAATTATTGATTATTTCACGGTAATTGTTTGTTCCAGTGAGTATGATTTCTTCAAGCCTGATAAAAGAATATTTCAAGCAGCTTGTGCCAAAATGGGATGCCGTTTAGAAGATAGCCTGTATATTGGCGATAATCTGGAGATTGATGCGCTGGCTAGCGCCAAAGCCGGAATGCGGGGAATCTGGCTGAACCGTACTGGCCAAGAAAAGACAGAAGATGTGGAAATGATTAAAAGTCTAGATGAATTGACCTACTCCACAGCTCTAAAAAGCATGGATTCCTAAATAAGAATTTGGCGTCATGAGTCTTACGATTTTACCAAGTTTTATGCTAAATATAAATGATGTAATAAAAACAGGATTGCACTACATCATGTTATTGCCTATCAACCATATCACTCCATTCAGCTCTCTTTTTCCAGCAAATAATTGCCCAAGGCCAGATATTTTAACCCGGAATCGCGGAATACTTCCAAAGCTTCCTTAGGCCCATGGACAATGGGGAAGCCATGCAAATTAAAAGAAGTGTTTAACAAAGCTCCTCGGCCGGTTATTTTTTCAAACTCCTTTAGCACTGAATAATACCCCTGGTTCATCTCAGGAGTTATTATCTGCGGCCTGGCCGTCAAATCGGCTTGGTGCACAGCAGCAATTAATTCAGAATATCTGGCAGTGGTATCAAAAGAAAGAATCATGTACGGGGATAAAATCTGCTTAGGGTTAATGATGTAATCGTCAGACCTTTCTTTTAAAATAACTGGGGCAAAAGGCATCCAGAAATCCCTTTTTTTGACCATCAGGTTTATTTCCCGGATGCATCCAAGGTCGGAAGGGTCAGCCAGGATGGAGCGGTTGCCCAGAGCCCGTGCGCCGAATTCCATCGGTCCTTGGCAGCGAGCCACCACTTTTTTCTTGGCCAGCAGGAGAGCTGTTTCTTTCCCGATATTCTTAACCCATCGAAACTTAAATTGTAATTTGCTGGACGAAGATGATTTCTGCAAGGCTTCAATCTGCTCTTTTACCTGTTGGTCTGAAAACTCATCGCCGAGGTAAAAGTGCTGCAGCGGCTTAATCTGTGGCCTTTCCAAGCCGGCTCTATTCCTGTTATAAACATCATAAGCCGCCCCAAAGCAGATGGTTTCATCGCCGCAAGAGGGAAAGATAAACAGGTCTTCTACCTCAGGCAATTCCATGATCCGCTTATTGGCTTTGACATTCATGAAAATGCCGCCGGCCAAAGCCACTTTTCTGATCCCTGTCTTCTTGATGCAATTCTGCACCCACGAAACTAGAATTTCTTCGGTAAATTTCTGCAGGCCAGCGCACACGTAATCAAACCGCTGGAATTTAGCCGCCTTCTGTAATCTAGACATGAGCATGGCAATCGGCTGGCTAATATTTCTTTCAAATAAGAACGAGTCTGTTTTAGAAATAGAAATCAGCTCCTTAAACAGCGCATAGCCCTTCTGCTCGCCTTCAGCTGAGCAATAAGGAGCCATACCCATCAGCTTATATTCGTGTTCCAGCGGCTTAAAGCCCAGCATTTTAGTAACCAAGCAATAAACCCCGGCCAAAGAATTGTCCCGGTTAACTGAAGCCAGCCGGGTTAATTGATTATTATGCCCTATTGAAACCGTAGCGCACAGCCCATCACCGGCGCCATCATTGGTTAACACCAAGACTTTCTCAGCTCTAGGGAAGTGGCTGCCAAAGTAAGCCGTGGCAGCATGGCAGGCATGATGCTCTACTAAAGACACTTTTTTGGGAGAAAAACCTAAAGAATAGATTTTTTTCAGGCGCTCCTGCCGGCGCTGCAATTTATATAATGAGTACAAGGGCGTTTTCATCCCGATTATTTCTGCCTGCCGCTGGAGATTGCTTTTTTCTTTTTTGAAATAAGCATCAGAGGCAAACAGCGGGGAAGAGTGCAGCGAGCTTAAGGCCACAAAATCAATCTCGCCAGGGCGGAGTTTACTGTAGCTTAACAGGAATTTGATGCTTTCTATCGGAAAGCCAGCCTGGTTTTTTTTATTGGTTAGCCGCTCTTCCTGCATAGCTAAGCGTATTTGGCCATCCTCAATTAGGCAGGCCGAAGCATTATGCCCGTCATGTATCCCTAAAACTCTCATTTAAATACCAATATTTAACATACACTCATAGTTCTGGTGAATTATACCAAAAATCTGGCTGATTCCTTTTTTAAAGTTATGAACTATTGGAACAGTAATGATCAAATCATTTTTCCTAGTAAAGGGAGCGTTTAGCAACAATCAGTCGCCAACAAAAATTAGTGATTTTATCAGTTGTTATGT
>DATDXK010000088.1:0-19674 GCA_035289345.1 Candidatus Nanoarchaeia archaeon | reverse complement strand
CAAAAAATTTCGCTGGGTGTAAAACCCCGCCCTTTAGGGCGAAATTTTTGCATGCTAAAAATGCGTAGTTGAGAAACCGCCTCTTTTGAAACCTCGTCATTTATGGCGAGGTGAGGCGGTTTCACGCATTTTTATCATTTCTTTCCTGGGTCTGATACCCTGCAGCTTGCTGTGATTGGGATTTTTTATTTTCGGTGCCACAGCCTCACAAACAGATAAATTTATAAATTTCCTATTTAAGTCAAGACTGATGAAAAAAATTATCGCTATGTGCTCTTTAGGTATTATAACTTTAGCTGCAGTTCCTTCAGCGCTGGCTTACTTGGATCCAGGTTCAGGCAGCATGATTTTACAGGTTTTGATTGGCGGGCTGGCTGCCATGGGAATTGTGCTGAAAACGCAATGGGTTAAACTAAAATCGTTTTTTAAGAAGCCTAAGGAATAAAATTAATTTAATTAATTTAGTTAATGAATAAATAGTTCATGACAGTAGGGAATAAATAATATAGCCTATAGCTAATTATGGTGGTAAAAAATATTCGCCTAGGTGGCTCTTTCAGGGAACGGGGAGGAAGCGTCTTTTCTCGTGATGATAAAATTTATCGGCAAGTTAACTTAGGTTACAAGCAGCATTATGATTTGTTAATGTCTTCGGGCTTATACAACTCTCTTATCAACAAGCAATGGCTGATAGTTCACCATGAAGCGGGCCTAAAATCACCGAACAAGGAGAGTTATAAAATAATCAAGCCCGACCGGATTCCTTTCATTTCTTATCCTTACGAATGGGCGTTTAGCCAATTAAAAGATGCAGCCATTTTAACCTTGAGCATTTTAAGGGAAGCGCTGGCTTTCGGGATGATTCTTAAAGATGCCAGCGCTTATAATATCCAGTTTATTGGAGCAAAGCCCATCTTTATCGATACTACTTCCTTTGAGATCTATCCTGGAAAGGGCCCTTGGGTAGGATATCGCCAATTTTGCCAGCATTTTCTGGCTCCCTTAGCCTTGATGGCTTACAGGGATGAAAGAACTTCCAAACTCCTGCAAACAAACATCGATGGAATTCCGCTGGATTTGGCCGCAAGATTGCTCCCCAGACAAGCCAAATTGAAAACAGGCTTGCTGGTTCATCTTTTTCTGCATGCGCGCCTGCAGCAGAATTATGCCGATAAGAAAGTAGCCCGGGAACGGTTTGCCCATTCAGTTGGCAAGGACCAGCTGTTTGGAATTATTGCCAGCCTGGAGAAAACGGTTAAAAAGTTAGCGCCGCCGCAGCAAAAGACTGAATGGCAGGATTACTACCGCGGAAACTGCAATTATGATGACAGTTCTTTTTCACATAAGAAAGAGATAATATCAAAATTTTTACAGCAAGCTGCCCCTACCATCGTATGGGATTTAGGCGCCAATACCGGAGTATTCAGCGATCTGGCTTCCAAATTAGGTGCTGTCACGATGGCTTTTGATATCGATCAGCGCAGCGTGGAGATAAATTATCGGCGCTTATCGCAAGCTGGCTCATCGCTTCAGCTTCCGCTAGTGATGGATTTAACTGCCCCCAGTCCAGCCATCGGCTGGAATAATCAGGAGAGGTATTCATTAAAAGAACGGGGGCCAGCCGACACGGTCATGGCGTTAGCGCTGATTCATCATCTGGCCATTTCCAACAATGTGCCTCTGCGGAATATTGCTGAATTTTTCAGCACTCTAGGCCGGACCTTAATCATTGAATTTGTACCAAAGGAAGATACCCAAGTGCAGAAGCTTCTTTCTTCTAGAGAAGACATTTTTCCAGAATATAATCGAACTGGTTTTGAAGAGGCTTTCCAGGATTATTTTAAGATCGAAGATATTATTCCAGTAAATGATTCTTATCGAGTGTTATATTTAATGAGGAAGAAAAAATCACACGGAAAACTTTTGTTTTTTGAGGATCATAAAAATGCGGTGTAAAGAAGGCGCTTCAAAACAGATTTCAGTCAGTGGCTTGAACTGAGGCGCTTTTTCGTATTTTCGGCTCTGCATATAACTGGCTTTTGCTTTAACTTTTCTACAGAGCCAATCTCTCATAATCTTTAAATATCATTTAAGTTAAGCAATAATCTATACGGTCGTAGTCTAGCGGTAGGATCTCACCCTCCCATGATTTTAGCTGAAGAAAGGTGGGGACCCGGGTTCAAAGGTTGACTTTACTGAAAGTGTAATAACTTGAAAATCCCGGCGGCCGTATAATTATTTACGGCAAAAAAGCTTATTAATTCAGGCCTAAATCTGGTTCTGTCTGCCAGCATCGCATACTCAAAAACAACGGTTTTTGGTCGCGCCTGGGCGAAAGATGCCACAGTCGCATACTCAAAAACAACGGTTTTTGGTCGCGATTTGGCATGATATGCCAGCATCGCATAATCCGGAAACGGTAACTAGAGATTGGCAATCAGAACAGGGCCATCTTTCCGTTGGAGAATATTGCGTCGGACAGTAGGGACGAATCTCGAACTGGATCATGAGCTAACCGATCCCTTGTGGATTCCCGGTTCAAAGCAGGGTGTGGAAAACCGCAACCTAAGAAAATCCGGGTGCTGGCGCTTTACTTTTTTGGAGAATTAAATACCTGTAGATCAAAATCAAATCAAATCAAATCAAATCAAATCAAATCCTTCATCTTAATTTCGGCCTTGATTACGGCATCAAACTGGTTGCAATAAGGGCAGCGCAATTTAGAAGAAGTAAATTTATAGCGGCAGCGCTCACAATATAGGTCAGCTTTTCCGGCCACCCCGCCGGTCTTGATCAAGTTCTGCCGGAAACAGGAAAAACATTGAAACAGCTGCAGATTCTCAGTATTTTTTACCGCTAAGGCATTTCTTCGTTCGATGCTGGTTCTGCAATAATGGCATTCTACCGGAATTCTGAGGAGGACCATAATTGCTTCCGAAGAGGAAGTGGTATAAAAAGATTTATATGCTAAAATGAATTAAATTGGGCTATGAAACAGCACCAAACCGGCAGTAAGCAAGAATTTGGCAGTAAGCAGGAATTAGCTAAAACTGGTTCTGGAAGTCGTCATCGAAAAATAAGCAAAATTAAATACTTGTTTTTACTGCTGTTAGCCATTTTATTTTATTTTTTGGTTAGCGAACGGTCCTTGCTGGCCGATCCAGAGGTAATTAAGTCTTTTATCCTCACCTTTGGAGCCTGGGCTCCGCTCATCTTGATCCTGCTGCAGGCTCTCCAATCGATGATTTCGATCATTCCTTCTCAAGTTACCACTATTGCCGCGGGCTTCTTGTTTGGCCCAGTACTGGGGTTTTTGTATGCTCTTATTGGCGCTACCCTCGGATCAGCGGCCATCTTCTTGATTTCCAGAAAATATGGTAAAAAGCTGGCCTTGAACATTTTTAATCCCAGAGAGATAGTGCATTTTGAAGCTTTCTTCAAGCAAAAAAAATCTTCGGCCTTATTTTTAGCGCGGGTAGCTCCCCTCTTTCCCAATGATGTAGTGAGTTTTGTCAGCGGGCTAACCGACATTTCGTTGGGCAGGTTCACTTTAATTTCCACGCTGGGCTTTATCCTGCAGATATTCATTCTGGTGCTCTTTGGATCACAGTTGGCTGAAGGCGAGGTAAGCATCCAGCTGATGGCCATCTCCATCATTATCGGGCTGTTATTTTTGGTCTTGCTGTTTAAAGGGCAGATTAAGAAAATACTTATCAAGGATCTGCATAAAGTGGAAAAAGGTTTAAATCGGGGAATGAAAATAGTGTTCTAATGGACATTCTATCTCAAATCAGGCCCAATGAACAGGAACGGTTGCTCTTTAAGGCTACAACTGACTCGTTCTTACGGCAGATAAATTCTCAACTGAAAGATGCTCAGGCAGTGTTGGGCGGCAGCGGCGCCAAGGATACCTGGCTAGCTGGAAACCATGACGCGGACATTTTTGTCAGGTTCAATTATAAATTATATTCCAGCAAATCTTCAGTGCTGCCTGACTTATTGGAACTGGCTTTGAAAAAGGCTTTCCCGAAAGAGAAAATATCCCGCGTCCATGGCAGCCGCGATTATTTTCAAATGCATTACCAGCAGTTCTTTTTTGAAGTCATTCCACTGCTGAAAATCTCTCAGGCAGAAAAGGCTGTAAACATCACTGACGTTTCTCCATTGCATTCCACTTGGGTTAATCGGCACACTAAGTGGCTTAAGGATGAAGTGCGCCTGCTGAAACAGTTTTGCCGGGCGCAGAAGTGTTATGGAGCTGAATCCTACGTTGGCGGATTTAGCGGGTATGTGCTGGAAATCCTGACTGCCGCTTACGGCTCTTTTAAAAAAGTTTTGGCGGCCAGCGCCATTTGGAAAGCCGGCACAGTAGTTGATGTAGAACAGCATTACCGGGGAAAAAACGCCTTATTTGAGCTCAATTCTTCCAAGCATTCTCCCTTAATTGTAATTGATCCGTTAGATAAATCAAGGAATGCGGCGGCAGCCTTAACTCTGGAAAAATTTAATCTATTTAAGGAAAAAGCTGGCGAATATTTAAAAAAACCGTCAGAAAAGTTTTTTGAAAAGCAGGAATTAACTGCCGCTCAATTGAAGCTGGTTTTTCCTAAAACCGTGATTCTGTATCTTGAAGTTCAGGAACAGACCGGCAAGCGAGACGTAGTGGGCTCAAAACTATTGAAAGTCTTCGCCTTTCTGAAAGAAAAATTGCAGCCCTTCGGCCTTATTGATGCTGGCTGGGATTGGAACAAGTTTTATTTTGTCCTCAAAATAAGGTTATTGCCGGCAGCTGAAGAAAGATCAGGCCCACCGCTGGCCCTGAAGGAAGCGGCAGCCAATTTTAAGAGGAAGAACCGGCAGAGTTATGTGCGCTCAGGCCGCTTGTTCTGTAAAAAGAAGATTAAGCACCGCAGTTTGGAACGGTTTACTCAAGAATTGTTTAAAGGCGATTATTTTAAAGGAAAAGCTAAACTGGTTAAAACCTGTAGGGTGTTGTAAAGAAATCTATAAAAAGGCAGACGCTACTCGTTAGTTTGCAGGTATAAAAGCTTAAAGGTGTAAAATAATCATGGACGTAAAATCATTATGCCGGGTCTGTAACAATTTTGTTTCTGCCAGCCAGTTCAGGCTGCATCATGATTACAAGCAGATGGTCTGTCCAACCTGCTTTACCGGCAAGACCAAGCAGCAGGAAGAGCAGAAGCTGGAGATGCTTAAGAAGCAGGAAGCCAACCCCAAGCCGGCAGGATGGGATAATGAAGACGATTATCTGGAAAAAAGGGCTAGAATTAAGCGTGAAGAAAACCAAGCCCAATTTACAAAGATACTGGGAACAAGCCAGGTGAAAGCTCAATGCAGCGCCTGCAAGTACACATTCAGGTACGATCCAGTTAAGAAAAAGCCGTTCACCTGCCCTTATTGCAATGCCGACATTCCTAAATTAAAGACCTTTAATTTGGCGTGATATTAAGGTAAATGCAACCGCATAATTAAACTAATTATTAACATCATAATATTATTTGATTTACAGCTAGTGAGATCTATTTTTGCACAGTTATCACCACTAACTAGGTATAATTGTTATCAGCTAGGTCTAAAAATGACTAGAAAAAGGATGGTTATTTAGCATTTTTAGCATAATTCCCTGAGTATAATTCCTTGAGTATAATTCCTTGAGTATAATTCCTTGAGTATAATTCCTTGAGTATAATTCCTTGAGTATAATTCCTTGAGTATAATTTCTTGAGTATAATTCCTTGAGTATAATTCCCTGAGTATAATTCCCTGAGTATAATTCCCTTAGCATATATTCCATAGGTATTAATAATTTAACCAAGAGCTGGTTTAATTAATTTATGGGCTCAGAAACAGATCTTGAACAGATAATTTCTTTAACCTCGGAAGCCTTAAAGCAGATTAAAGCCGCTTGTGATGATGAAAAAGTGTCTTACAAATTAAGGATCTTTGTGCAAGGCGGCGGCTGTGCAGGCTACAGGTACGGAATTGATTTTGAAGACCAGTTCAGGGCAGAAAAAGCTAAAAATCTGTCTGCGGAAGCTAATAAAAAATTAGGGCAGGAATATGAACAGCACCTGCAGTTTGAAGAGGCCGGGGTAGAAATATATATCGACCCCATGAGCGCCATGCATCTGGAAGGAGTAACGTTGGATTACCGATCCGAGCTGATGGGCAGCGGGTTCAAGTTTATCAATCCCAGCGCCAAAACTACCTGCGGCTGCGGGTCCAGTTTTGGGTGAAGAAGCCTCTACTACTCAAAAATTGGCTTAAAAAATGTTTGCCGGCAAATTAATCTTTACTTTTTTTCCAGGTATTTTTTTCCTGGTAAATAGCTCCAGATAAAGCTGGTTCAACTTTTTTTCCCATCCCCCGGGATGATACGTTTTAATGTCATCACGGCCGTCTTCTTCAAAGACACATCTCCCTAAATAAGTTATTTTCAGCAAATAGCTGTCGGTCCTAGCGCTTCCCCTGGTTTCTGAACTAGCTTCATTAATAACTAGCTTCATTAATAATTTCAAATTCATCGTTGCGAAAGGTATAATTCTTATAACTGTCTGAAGCAAAGCTATCCCGATATCCCTTACCTAGTATTTCTGAGATTACTTCAACCTTAAAAGAGGCTGTTCGCGCTTCTCGGGCCAATGCGTCTTCTAGAGTCATTTTTCATGCCAATGATATAATTATCAAAAAAGAATTATTAATACGATTAGTTATTTCTTTAGTATACAGTGACAGAATAATAGCGGTACTGCTTATTGTCGGGTAAAAGCGCCTTGTTAAGTAAAAACGCCCCCGCGGAGAATCGAACTCCGATCTTAGGATCCGCAATCCCATGTACTTTTTGGCTACGCCCAAACTTAGCCTGGGTAAGTATCCATTATACTACGAGGGCAGTTAAAACTGCAATTTAGACCAGCTGTTTTTTTTGCCTGTTTAAAAAAGTATTCAAAATATTTATAACTATAGACCAATCTAAAAAACTATCTAAATTCAAGGCAATCGGCAACAGAGATGGTCAATATCCTTTTTGGCGATAATGAGGAATCAACTAATTTGCTGCTGTCGAAGCGTCTTCAGCCAGAGCATGAAGTGATGTATTTAACTGATGCTGTAAGCCTGTTGTGGGAATTAAGCCCAGCACAAAAATATTTCAGCGGAAGAAAATATGATTTAGTTATCTATGATTTTGACTTGTTTCACCAAGATGCTGGCTTGGATAGAAGAATTGGTCTTCTTGAAGATCAGGTTGCCGGCTATCTGGCTCTCGCAGACGCTCCAATAATTATTATAGCCGAAGGGACGCTGGAAACAAAAATAAAGCCCATCTGCCAAAAAATAGGATTCAATTATCTAAGCCGGCCTTATAGCTTGGAATTAGCCCTGAAATTGATGCGGGAAAGCTTGTTCAACAAATGCTGCTGGCCGTAATTTATTCCCGCCTGGGTTAACACCCAGTAGCTCTGCTGCGATAGGGTGTTTCATTACCAGCTATGACAATTTCCCGCATATTCGTGACGTTCTTTAGGACTTTGATTTTTTAATCTCCGCCCCGCCAGAGGGAAGAAACCGGTCAATCTCTTCTAGCTCTCCATCGTTAAGTTTAGCCCTGATCTTTTTAGCCAAAGCGCTTTTTTTCTCCCTGCCGGGGATGACTATTACCAGCTGCTTGGTTTTCAGTTCCACGGCTGCCACAGGTCCGCCAATGATTTTCTGGCCAACTAAACCAATAGCATATTCCAACCGTGGATAGAGATAATTGGTTTTCCCGTAAATCATGAAACTTCCTTTCCCGATAAATTCGCCCGGCCTAGCTTCTTTAGTTACTTGATTAGGATTTACGTAAAACACATCAGCAGTGCTATGGCCCAGTTTCCAAGCTTTGGAATAAACTGCGGTGGCTTGCGCTGCTTCCCTAATTGTCTCTTCTGGGGCTTGCTGCCCATTCTTGATGATGAAAAAAGGCGATCCAGCCATGTCGGTATGCAAGACCAAATCTTCCGGCTCCAAATATTTTTTGATAATTATTTCGTTAGAAGTGGCATCTTTCCCTCCAAGGCACAGGAACCCCTGGGAAGAGATAAACCAGTGGAATTTTTCATACCATTCCCGCTTGCGCTCTTTCTTCTTCAGCCTTTTTTCTTCTTCAGCCAGAAAGGCTTTTCCCTGCTGCTGCAATTTTAATAATTCTTTCTGGCTCTCTCCCAGAGCTTTGGTTGCGCCTTCCAGCTTCTTTTTAGCTTTTTTAGCCAAGTCAAAATAATGCCCGGCATTTTCTTCGACTGATTTGGTTAAATTGAATTCAATCTCCATTGACAGGTAAAAAGCTTATTACCTTAAATAGTTTTCATAAAATAATACTTACGGCTCAGTAGAAAAATCTTTACTGCAGATACCATAACTAGAGCCCGTGTACAAAAAATATATCAGAATAGCTTTTCCAGCGGATCTGATGAAAGTTACAAGTTACCTTCAAAGTTCTGGACCTCCAGGATTGAGTTTTGAGATCGTGCCTCCACTTAAAAGATACAGTTTTAGCAAATTTAAGGATATTATGCAAAAAATTTCGCTGGGTGTAAAACCCTGCCCTTTAGGGCGAAATTTTTGCATGCTAAAAATGCGTAGTTGAGAAACCGCCTCTTTTGAAACCTTGTCATTTATGGCGAGGTGAGGCGGTTTCACGCATTTTTATCATATATCTCTTTAATTTAGGCTCTGTAGAAAATCTCGTTGCACTCGGTTAGCATAAGGCTCAGCACCTGATTCTGTTAGGTAAAGGCTGACATTCTCCGGATGAGGCAACCCTCTTGTCAGCTGAATATTTAACGATAGTAGTGCTTCGCAAATTGATGCTAACTACATTTTCTACAGAACCCCACCCATCGTAAAATATATAAACCATGATAACGTATACTGACTATAAAGGGGATTATGGAACTAAGACAAATAGGTGTATTTTTAGCAGTAATGCTTGTTTTAGCTATCATCATTTCGTTAGGCAGTTTCTCATTAACTGGCTTTGTGCTAGGCGATGAAACGCCAACTGGACTGCTGCCGCCTGCAACTGAAGGAACTCCAACTGAACCATTAGCTACTCAAGAATCAGTTAATAGCATCAGGCTTACTGTCAACCAGCTGCAGCTGGAAGTAGATGGCCTGCAAGCTACTATAGAAAAAAATGAACAGGATCTCGGAAGGCTAAGCGGCAACATCCAAGGGTTGGGCGCGCAGGTATCCAACCTGCAGCAGAGCGTAGATCAGCAAATAAAAACTTTTTCTGTCGGCCTGGCTGGGCTGCAGGAGAATGTCCAATCGGAATTTTCCAGCTTGAAAACCAAATCACAGCAAAGAAAGACCTTTACCATAATTCTTTCAATTATCCTGATCTCGCTGGCAGGCATCATCACTTTTTACTTTTTTCAGAAAAAATCAGGCTCTTCATTCCCGGCAGGATCTCTATCCGGAACTGACAACAAAATTATGGATTATATCACCAGCCATATCAAGCAAGGAAAAAAATACTCTCATATTAAGCAGAACTTGCAAACTGCCGGTTGGCTGGAGCAGGACATCAGAAATGCTTACCAAGACACCTTAAAAAGAAATTTTAACCTCTATAAAAAAAAAAAGACTTCCAACGGCTCTGAAAGCCAAAACCAGATCAAAATTATCGGCTTAGTTGGTGCAGTAGTCATTTTTACCGGCATAATTATTTTTTTTGCCTTCGGAACGTCTACCGGGCAGGCATATCAGAAATATGGAGGGGTGGATGATTATGAGGAGGGCACGGGGCTTAACCGGGTATTATCAGAGCAACAGTGTTTTCCGCCACGGATAATGGTTAGCGGCCAATGCTGCGATGACCGCAACCAGAATACAGTTTGTGATGTTCAGGAAGGATACACTGAAATATCTACCAATTCTCTGACTGGCAACATCATAATCAACGCGGCAACCGCACAAGACAGCACGCAAAATCACCAGATTTCCATCACTGCCAATGGCTTCGAGCCAGCGCAATTGACAGTAGTGGCAGGCGACAGTATTGAATTTGTAAACAACAGGATGGAATCGGCCAGAGTTATTCCGAGCGAGGATTGTCCTGTTATGGATATTGCCTTAATTTCTCCCAGAGGCAAGCTGGCTTGGACTCCGGCCACGGCAGGAAATTGTGAAATTACTGTTGGTGTCGGTGCCAGCAATGAGCCCTGCCAGGATAATAACCAATGTGCTGGTTTGCGGAGCTGTATCGATCGCCAATGCAAATTTATTGCTGATTTATACCAGACTGCATCCTGCAGTGAATACTGTACCATCATTAGGGCAGAAGTGATAACCACCAATTTAGATCCTGCCGGAAATGTTGTGGCGCAAAACTACACCCTACGCATGGGGCTGGGCAGCTATACCACTGGCGGAGCTTTAGATTGGACCATTAAGCCGGTTCCCGATTTTTGCAAGCCTTCAAATGCAAAACGGATCCATCAACAGAGCAATACTTGGCGAGCTAACATCCCCATTCCTTTTGAGATTAGAGAGTTTAGCAACAGCGAGCTGCTAGGCACTAGGGTAGAAACTATTGTTACCGGAGAGCAGAAAGAAATCAGCCATCGAACCATCAGCTTGGATAATTTTGCCTTAAAAATAGAAGATGTGCACTTGACCTGCGGCGACCAGACAGTTTTTGGTTGAGGGTAAGTTATGTGGTATAAATTAATGGCCTAATATCGTTCCAGATCTCCTAGAAAAACTATATATGGGGCTATGTCCTTGGCATATCAATGAGCTATTACACGGAAAAAGCCAGAAAGCCGTTGGCTTTAGCCAATGGATGTCCACAGAAAAACAGTGATTTTTCTGACATTATCATTCGTGGGCCATTAGGATGCGGAAAATCCACCATTGCTGGAAAGCTGTCCAAAATCTTAAATGCGAAGTACTTTGCTGTTGATAGAATTCTTGAAGAACACAATTTAACAAAAAATAAAGAGGCTGGATACATTTCGCAAAGAAGCTTCATCGAGGCTAATGAAATTATAGCTCTACGTGCAAAACGTATTTTGGATAGCGGTAAGCTGATTGTATTTGATGGGAATTTTTATTGGAAATCCCAGATTAATAATTTAATTGAAAAATTAAATTTTCAGCATCATGTTTTTACACTAAAAGCTCCGTTAAAAGTTTGTATAGCCAGGGATGCAGAGCGAGGAAAAACACACGGTGAAGATGCTGCACGAACCATATATAAGAAATCAATAGAATTTGATTATGGAACTGTCATAAACATAAATAGATCATTAGGCGAATGTATTGATGATATTCTTTCTTACTTGCCTAAGCCTTAGAATTATGAAAGCAGGAAAATTTATGATTATAGCTTTCTAGGCCACTTCTTTCCTTAACTCAAAATCAAAGCGCTGCAGAAACTCTTTTCCCAAGCGCTCATTTCTTTCCCGCAGAAAATGATAAATATCCAAGCTAAAACAGTGGGCGCATAACCCCATCTTCTGCCCGCACTGGATGCAGAAGGTATCGCCTTGAATCTTAACGCCGCTGATATGCCTAGCCAAGTCAGGATCATATTCTCCAACCATCACGGCCATCTGCGTGGCTAGACAATCTGAACAGACCGGGTTGGTTATTACATCATCACAGCCTACACAACGATTATTAATAGCATTCATCCTATCCACCTCTTTTTTGATTAAAAATCTGGCAAGACTTATATATATAACTTTCAGTTTGATAACCTATGGTGTATATACGCGTCAAGAAATTTAATGACTAACCTTATGCCTATTTAATGAAAAATATCCCTGCGCCCAATGGCCCTAGGCAGAAAGTTCTAGCTCTCAATGGAGGCTACCTGTGCAACCATCATATCGCTAGGATTCTTAATGCCAAGAAATCAAAGAACCTAGCCAAAGATGCGCAAGAGCTGGCCAACAGTTTTCTTTCTGCCGGATTGCTTATTCCTAAGGAATAATTCGTGGAATTTTATCAGTTGCCAGCTTAATTGCCAATAAATACCGCCTTTGGCCTGGGCCTTTTTTTTGAACTGTGCCACCGCCGCGAAACATATATAAAACTAAAAACTAACCCTGATTTCAGGATTATGGACAGAGGCTTGATAACGATGTTATTAGTTATGTTAGTTATACCTCCGATTACACCTCTGGTTTCAGCAGATTATGACAGCAGGATTGCTTGCAATAATGCTGCCGATTGCGCTTCCTGCGGCGTACAGCCTCCGGCAACTTGTTATTGTAAGGCCCAAACTGCCAGCTGCTGGGTTGACACCTCTTCCAGCGCGCTTCCCCTAGCTCAGACCGGGCCAACAGAAGCAAATAATCAAGCAGATAATGCTGCTAACTTAAATGATACAACGATTACTGCTTTGTTATCCCAGCAACCGGCTGCCGACCAATTGCTACCAGATACTGATTCAGAAATATTAGGCCAGGAGCAGATCATGGCCTTGCAGGACAACTTAATCTTGCTGCAGCAGCAAGTTTCCCAGCTAACCGGAGAAGTGCAGTCGTTATCTCTGCAGGGAAGCCAAGTCAGCGGCATTAAAACAGATTTAAACACTGTTTCTTCAGGACTGGCCTCCTTGCAGCAGAATTTAGATGCCACTAAATCTGAATTGAGCGGCTTAGATCAAAATCTAAAACAAGAGCAAAAAGCGACCAAGCTGCTTTCAAGTTTTTTATTGATCATCATCATCGTAGCTGTAGCCGCGGCCTTGATTTATTTTCTTAGTGGCAGGCAAAGAAAAAATAATTTGCATCTTGTCAAAGGTATCACAAATCCTCCAGGTCAAGAGAGAAATTCTTCCGACCTCCTTGCCAATCTAGAGCGCGCTGGAAGAGATACTGAAGAAATAAGATCTGCCTGCCAATCACCTGTTAAGCAGGATGACAGTAATAATGATAATTATTCAATTAATAACCCCCTGAGCAGCGGTGGCCGGCCTAATTTTAACCGCCAGCAGCTGGACACCCGGAAAATTGCCAGCATTTCCATTGTCAGCGTTTTAATCATCATCTCAGCTATTTTTTTGCTTAAAGGGATAACTGCCGGGCAGGCGATAAGATTTCAGACTGAAGAAGAGCTCAGCAGGAACGTTTTACAGGAGCTTCAGGCCAAGATCGCCGACAACCAATTTTATTCCCTGGTGCAGTCAGCCTTGCTTTGCGTGGAAGTCAAAGATGGCTTGAAATCTGTCTCCTTCAAGATTCTTAAGGCGGCTGCCGGGCAGAGCATTGATCCAGCGGCAAGGCCCTGTTCTGAAGATGATAGTTATCATGCTGCGGTTAAGTTTGCCAGCTGGAAAAATTTTGCTCATTTGATGGACGATTTCAACTGCAAGACGGCTCGAGAGCTGCATTCCAGCAGCAGCAGTGCTAGAGGTGTGTATGTGCTGCCTTCACAATTGGTTCTGCCTGGATTCAAAAAAAATCCACAAGTAGATTATTCTTTATTCTGTCCCTTGTTTAGCCCGTGCTTAACTGCCGCAGAGTTAGCGGTATTGGGGTGTTGAATATATGGTTGAATAGGTAGTTGAACAGCTTCCACTGAGCTTTAGTCAGCAACGATTGTTTTGCATATCTCTCCAAGCCAGTCGGTGTCATTATTGGCATTTTGCCGCAGACAATAATGACGTGACGGGACGGAAGATATTCAAAAATCCATCAATAGCAGTGATTTTTGGTATCGGGAGTGGGGCTTGAAGAGATATGCTTAATTTATGTCACTGGATACTTCAAAGATAATTTTATATAGGACTCCGCCCTCTAAAATTTATGGAAGATGCTAAGCAGATGACTGAAGATCAAATTAAGCTTCTTCAGGAAAAAATGAAACAGATGTCTCCCGCAGAGCTGGCTGAATTTCAAAAGCAACAATGCTTGTTCTGTAAAATTATTTCTGGAGCAATTTCCAGTAAAAAAATCTATGAAGATCAGGTCTGCTTAGCTGTTTTGGATATTGCTCCGGCTTCCATTGGTCACTTGCTAATCATTCCTCGAGAACATTATTCCATCATGCCGCAGGTGCCTGACGAAGTGCTGGGCCATATCATGGTTATTGCCAAAAGATTATCACAGATCATGTTAAAGGCTTTAAGAGCCAGCGGCACGACGGTGTTTGCAGCTAATGGCGGGGCTGCCGGCCAGCGGTCGCAGCATTTTGTTCTTCATTTGATTCCCAGGAAGGAAGGCGACCACGTGCTGGATTTTCCTGAAAAGATTATTCCTAAAGGACTGGTTGAGAAAGTCAAGGCTGCTGTTGAAGGCCGGCTGTTTGAATTAATTGGCGTTAAAAGGGCTGTTTCTCCGGCTAGTTTAGAAGCTGATAGTAATGCTTCAGGACCGAAAAACCGCTCATCAGAGCAACCTGAACTGGCCCTTGCTAAATCAAAAAAAGCTTCCAGAGCAAAGCCGGAACGCAAAGATATAATACTCTCTAAGAGAAAAGTTAACTCAGCTAAAGCCAACTATCCTAAAACAAAAGTAAAATCAACTAAAAAAAATTTAACTAAACAAAAAGAGGCCTCAACCGCTAATGCAGAGGACATCAAATTAGATGACATCGCTAATCTATTTAAGTAAATGGCAGAAAGAAAATAATTACAACTAAATAAAGAGCGCTTACAAATAATGGATAATTGCGAATATTGTGGATTGCTGCAGCGGGACTGGCAAATTGTCGCTTCTTCTGAAGATGTAGTTATTGCAGTCAAAGATAAGGTTGCTGTTCTCGGGCAGATTACTATTTTTCCTAAAGAGCATTTCACGATCATGGAGTTGGTGCCTGAACCAGTGTTGCAGCAGTGCCTGATTCTGGCTAACAAGGCAAGTACAGCTATATTTGAAACTCTGGGCAGCCAGGGAACTAATGTGCTCATCAGGAACGGCTTAGGTGCCGGGCAGGACGTGCCTCATTTTGGCATTGAAGTGATTCCCAGGAAAGAGGATGATGGCTTGAATCTGCGCTGGGAGCCGCGGCCGTTGTCTGAAGATGAAATTGAGATGACTCAGCAGGCGCTGCTTTCAGCCATCTTTGAAGCTGAGAAAGGCCGGCAGGCGCAGCATAATCAGGGTGCAGATAAACCAATCTTGCAGGAAAAAGGCCGGACTAATTACTTGATCAAATCATTGAGGAGGAGAGCCTGAGGTAAAGATGAATATGAAATTGGCTTGTTGTGGTTAAATAAAGGTAGTTAAAATTATTTTGAAAAGATTATCAGCTTGGACAGATTTAATCCAGCCTCATTCAATCTCATTCCCCTTGGCAGTATTTCCCAATCACAAAGGCTTCAATGGTTTCATCTAGATTTCTCAGGCCGATATTATGGATCTCTCCGCCATAATCTCTAAAATATCCGTAACCTTGGGCACTAGTGTTGTTAAGGTCATAACTGTCAAACACCAATTCAGTAAAAATCAATACTTTTATTCCAGCCTGATCAGCCAGCTGCGCTACCTCTTGTTGATTCAGCACAGGAAAATTTTCGACGATAGTCCCAGTTCTAGGATTAAAAGTGGTGTTTACCCATTGCGCCTGCTCATCACTCAACAGGACGATATACTTTTTTGCTTCAATATTAAATACGTGTTGATTAAGGCTGTAGAAGATATTATAAATATTGGCAGTTCCATCAGGTTTTAACGAGTTGTAAGGGTCGATCTGCCGGCAGACTTCCGGCATGCCAAAACTTTCTCCCCTGCTTAGGGCTTCCAGCTCCAGCTGTTCTAACACGTCACAGGCAGCATAAGCAATAGAATTAAGGTTAGCTTCATTTCCCGGGCCGTCATAGCTGGGGATATCATTCTCAAAGCGCGAACTAAACTCGGCAAATGTTACGCTTGAACGCCTTAACAAGGGGTTAATGTTTTCTCCATTGGTGGTTCTTTCTCCAATCAGAACAATGGAAGCGCTCAAGTCTGGATTGGTGGAGCAGGAGTAAAGATCTATATTGGAAATAGCATATTTGATATATCCTATTCTATTGGCCATGGAACCAGAATTATCAATCATGAACGAGAATTCCAGCTTTTTTCCGCTGTGCAATCCCTCATCAGCTTCGCCGTTGCAGTTGTCATCCTGGCAATCGCACTTTTGCTCAACTTCATATTCTGGCAGAATAGCCCCGTGGCAGATATAATCTCCGCCTAGAACTCCGTTAAAACATAACTCCACGCCAGACATGCAAGGGCCTTGCCCAATGGAGCTATGCCCCAGCCTCAGGTCAATCTTTATTTGATTGCCAGACTGGTCTTCCCGATATCCATAATAGCACGGCTGAGCGCCAGTTAGAACATTTTCGATTTCTTGGCCGCAGGTGTCATCTCTTCCATTGCACAACTCTTTTTCTGCTGGAGCGATAACTCCGGTACAAATTAGTTCTCCATTAAGGCATTGCGTGTACTCTCCAGCGCGGCAGATGCCTATCCCATCCAACTCTAAATATTCACCTAATCCTTCGCCGCACAGTCTTCTTTTTTCAATGAAATCATTATCATAAACCTTGTCGCAGTCATTATCCTGCAGATCACAGTATTCTATCGCGCCAGGATAAATGCATTGCGCGCAAGCTGAATAGCGGCTGCAGTCTATTTCAGAGATATTCCTAGGCAGACCTCCACATTCCTGGTAAAAATAAGCCGGGTCATCAACACAATCTTCAACTAATGATTCCTCTGGACAGGGTTCTGCGGTGGTACAGTTCTTGAAAGTATTAGGGCAGACTGAAGGTACAGCTCAGGGCTGATAAACAATTTGAATATTCGTCTGATTTGTACAGTAGCCATCACCATCTTGGTCACACAACTCATCCAAGATACCGTTGCAGTTGTCATCTAAACCATTGTTGCAGATCTCTGCGGCTAAAGGATCACAAATAACTTTAGATAAATCGTCATTTTCACAGCTGTAACAGGAGAGGCTTAAGGAAGCTAGAGCTGAAAGGGCCAGAATTCTACCTTTAGTGATAATATTTTCTAAACTAATGATTGCCATAATACTATTTATGATTATTTGCAGTTCAAAGGCCGTTGAAGAAGATATAAACTTTTCATATAAGCTATATATAGCCGGTTAATATAGCTGGTTAAGGGGCTGCCTTTCTCTTGTGCTAACTTCAAAAATAAACAAGCAGACCAAAATCTTTAAAAATAACCAGCTAAATTAAGCTTTAAAATGGCCCGATCACAGGAAAGAGCGCAGCGAAAAGTTTCTGGTGGAAGATACCACCAAGCCAGGACTAAGAGGAAGTATGAATTAGCCCGTTTTGAGTCTAATACCAAAATCAGCGATAAAGGAAGGGCTAAGACCATCAGAACCTTAGGCGGCAACGTAAAGCAATTATTATTAACTGTGCAAGATATTAACGTAGCTGATAGGCAGGGAAAATCGCAAAAAACAGGACTAATTACAGTTGTGGAAAATCCGGCCAACCCTAACTTGGTGCGGCGTAACATCATTACTAAAGGTGCGATTGTGGAAACCAAGCTGGGCAAGGTAAGAGTAACCAGCAGGCCAGGCCAAGAAGGCTCTTTAAGCGGCGTGTTGGTTTAGAATGGAATATCGAGCTAAATTTGACATTGATTGTGGGTTTCCTCCAGTTTTATTTTTCTTCCTTGCGAGTAATATATCGTTATAACTTCGATTACTTTTCTATCAATTCCAGGACTATGAATCATCTGATTTGAGCCCATATAAATTCCTACGTGAGTCGGGTTGATAAAGTTCTTGGAAAAGAAGACTAAGTCTCCGGATCTTTTAAACTCATCATGAATCAAAACTCCATAAAAGTCAAACAATTCTTCAGTATGCCGCATCAATTTACCGGTGGTTGGGCTGGGAGGCAAAACGTAAGCCGCTTGTTGCAGGCAGTATTTAACAAATCCTGAACAATCAAAACCTATTGGCGAGTCTCCCGCATCGGGTCCGTTATAGCTAACTGCAGGAAATCCTAGCAGGCTGGAAGCAATTTCTACTAAAGAATCCATCTGTCATTAAGCTGTATTTTAACTTAAATTTTTAATGCTCTTGAAATCTAGAATATTGTTGAACAGAAATTCTTAAAAGCTAATTCTTATTACTGCTTGTTTATGTGTGGTGTCGTTGGCGTTTATGGTCATGATAATGCAGCTCAGATAGCTTTTCAAATAATGCGGACTTTGCAGAACCGCGGCCAGGATTCTTATGGCGTTAAAGTAAGCCATAACAGAAAAATCAGAGGGCCTAACCCGCAGCCAGGATTGTTAAAAAAAGAATTTGAGGACCAAATTTCTGGGCTGGAAGGAAAGATAGCCCTTGCTCATTTAAGATATTCTACTGCTGGGAACCATAATCCAGAAGATAATCAGCCTATTGCTTATGATAAAATGGCTATCGCACATAATGGCAATTTAACTAATGCCCTGGAATTAAGAGCTCGGTTGAAAGGGGAAGGCAGAACTTTTAAAACACCGGGAAGCGATACTGAGGTTATTTTACAGTTAGCAGCCATTTCCAAGGAAAAGGATATTGAAGATAAATTTATTGATGCCTTCAGCCAGGTTAAGGGGGCTTATTCTATTGTTGCTATCTGGGATGATACCATGATAATAGCTAAAGACCCTCATGGTTACCGGCCTTTAGCTATAGGACGGTGGGCCAATGGCACTTATCTAGCTGCTTCAGAGTGCCAGGCTCTGGAAAGAAATGGGGCTAAGGAAATACAAGAAGTAGAACCGGGAGAGCTAATTGCCATCGATAGTGATGGATATAGAACTAGGAAATTTGGAGCACAGGTCGTTCAGCAAAAATGTTTAATAGAATTAATCTACTTTGCCAACCCGGCTGGACAGATTTTCGGGTTAAAGAGAGGTATAACCTGGATCAGAGAAGAGCATGGCCGGCTGCTGGCGCGCGGTGAACAGGAGTTATCAGCTGATATAGTAATTCCTGTTCCTGATTCGGGGATGCAGGCGGCTATCGGCTATGCTGCGGAAAGCGGAATACCTTACCGGATGGGATTGCTGAGAAGCCACTCCGCCGGCCGGACATTTACCTTATCAACCAATGAACAGCGTGCCCAGGCAGTGTCGGACAAACTGATTTCGGTAAGAGATGTCCTAGAAGGCCAGCGGGTTATCGTAGTGGATGACAGCATTATAAGAGGCACCAGTTCAAAAGAATACATCAAAAGAATTCGCAATGCCGGGGCAGTGGAAGTTCACTTAAGAATTGCCTCCCCGCCGTTCATCAGCCCCTGTTATTACGGCATTGATACGCCAACTAAAACCGAATTAGCTGCTGCTCAAATGAGTGTTGAGGAAATCAGGTCTTCCATTGGCGCAGATTCATTGCGTTACCTATCAATAGAAGACCTGCATCGGCCCATTTATGAGCTGGAAGGCCAAACAGAAACAAAAAGCTCTTGTGATGCCTGTTTCACGGGAAATTATGCCGATAATTTGGTTGATAATCTGGCTCCTAGCCGGTTGCCGATAGTTAGAGGTTAATTATACTAAAAATGCTAAATGATAAAAATGCGTGAAACCGCCTCACCTCGCCATAAATGACAAGGTTTCAAAAGAGGCGGTTTCTCAACTACGCATTTTTAGCATGCAAAAATTTCGCCCTAAAGGGCGGGGTTTTACACCC
>DATDXK010000087.1:0-7093 GCA_035289345.1 Candidatus Nanoarchaeia archaeon | reverse complement strand
GAGCCGCAATGGACCATGATCACGATTTGGCCCACATTATTAATGCCCATGGCTTGCGCTGCAGTTTTATCATAGATATTGCCTTCACGCACTTCTTGAATTTCTAAATAATGATTTCCGCTGCCTAAGGTTCCAATTTGGTCAAACCCTCTTTTTACCGCTTTATCGGAAACTTTAGCCGGGTCAGCCCATTCGATCTTCCCTTTGTCTTCGATATGCTCAATGTCTTCCGGCCAGGCATACCCATTATCAACGCACCACTGGGCGCCATTCTTCATAACTTTCTTAAATTCATCCTTAGAAATTTTCACAAAACCCTGGCAGCCAACTCCAGCAGGAACTGCTTTATATAATTCATCAACCAACTGCTTGATTTTAGGTTTAACTTCTGCGATAGTTAGGTTGGTGGTAATCAGGCGCATTCCGCAATTTATGTCGAATCCAATGCCGCCAGGAGAGATTACTCCGCCTTGCTCCGGGTCAAACGCTGCTACTCCGCCGATCGGGAAGCCGTAGCCCCAATGCCCATCGGGCATGCAGAAAGCATATTTTTGAATTCCTGGCAGGGTTGCCACATTAGAAATCTGTTCAAAAACACCAGCATCCATCGAACTGATAAGTTCATTATTGGCAATGATCCTAGCCGGAACTTTCATCCCTTTTTTATAAGAAACTGGCAATTCCCAAGTTACTGAATCAATTTGCTTAAGTTCCTTGGGAGGGCCTGCTGGCTTTTGTTCCATGTGTTAAAAAATCCGGCTGATTCTATTTAAATGTTTCTTGGTTAAGTTCCTCCTAGTTTGAGTAGACTGTGTGGAGTGCGCCACATTAGGTTTACAATAAGTTAAGCTGCACTTTTATTTAAAGCCCCCATATATTTTTATAACCAAACTAATTACAAGGCTTAATATCATGTCCTTATCCGATCTAGTGAGAAAATCCTGGGAGATAGCCACTTTCCCATTAGAAGAAACCAAATTAGGGCAAAGTGTATTTCAAAGCAAATTAGGCCGTCTGGCTTCCAGTACTATTCTTAAATCGCTGTTTAAAACTAAGCCCTACCACTACCTGGCCCATAGCGCTCTTGGAAAAAAGTTGCCAGCCATCAAGGACCGAACTAAGACTATTGCCTTGAGAGCTGCAGGCCAGACTGTAAATCTGTTTGGCAGCCTGGCGCTCCTAGCCTATTGCGGCCATTATGAGCAATATACAGAAATCAGGGCTGTAAAAAAACAGCCTTTGCCGGCCATAATTAATGTTGTTACCTATAATCTGGCCATGGGTGAGGGCGGCCCTTTTGAATGGACAAAAAGCCTGTTTAAAAGCCCGCTGACAGAATATTCTGCCAAGGGCATTGAAGGGATAGCTCAGGTTCTAAGAGAAGAAAATGCCCACATCGCCTGCCTTAATGAAATCGGCATCAGCGGTGTCCGTGGTGAACATCAGCCCAATATTTTTGCAGAAAAAACACCCTTAAAGAGTTATCTTTTTGGGTCTGGAGTTACTTTCTTAGCCAGCTACTGGAATCCTTTTGCCGGAATGAGGCATGATTTTCTAGCCAACGGCAATGCGATCATGACTGCAGCCCAGATCATTGACAGCACACATATCCGCTCTCTGGAAACCTTCAAGCCGGCAACAATTAGCACGTTCAATGACTGGCTCGTGGGTACAGAAGGGTTGCTTCATGCCGCCATTAATTATAATGGAAATAGGATCAATGTCTACTGCAACCATTTCAGCAGTGAGGAGTTTAGAACATTTCCCTGGATAAAACAGGAGCGGGATCGAGTTACAGAAGCCAAGATCCTGGCCTCCATCGTTTCCTCTCCAGCAATTATCGCTGGTGACCTTAATACCGTTCCCCTGCCCTCCAGAGATTTTACCTTTGGCGATGATGGAAAAAAATACCAAGATGAAGAAACTTTGATCGTTCTGGAGCATGAATTGAAGAAAAAGGGCTTAGTCCTGGGTTACGCACTGAAAGAGATGATGAATCTGGGGGCAGTAAAAATCTATGAAGGCACTTATATTGGAAGAGTACCAATTGACGATTTAGGAAAGCGCTTTACTGTTAAAGAAAAATCACAAAGAAGAAAGCATGAGCGGATCGATTACGTCTTAGTCGTTAACAATCCAAACAGTATGATACAATTAAAGATTATCAGCGATAAAGTTAAATGCCTGCGGCTTAATTCAGACCATTGCCCAGTAGTAGCTGAAATTGGGGTATCTTATCAGATAAGAAATGAAACTGGAAGAAACACAGCTCAGGATAGGACTAAAAATACCAGCCAGGATTACTGATCTACCATCTCAATTTCAATATTTAATCCTTCAGGAATCGGCACACGCATCACCAAGCGCAAAGTTCTTTCATTGGCTCCGATGTCAATCAAGCGCTTATGCACTCTCATCTCATAACGTTCCCAAGAAGCTTTTCCCTCACCAGAAGGCGATTTGCGGGTAGTTACCTTTAACTTTTTAGTTGGCAAAGGTATCGGCCCGCGCATGTTCGCGCCAGTCTTTTCAGCAATATCTTTAATATCCCTGCAGATTTGATTAATCTTGTCGATCTCAATACTGGCTAATTTAATCCGTGCCTGTTGCGTCATGTTATTAACTCACAATAAATATCAATTTATTATGGAATACAGTCATATCAGTAAGTTATTTATAAATCTTCTTGTCAAGTCGGCGTGGCGTGGATATTCAATAGCTAGTGCTGTTCTTCCCAAAATCTGAATTCTTCAAGTATATCCTCAGGAGAACCAAGGTGCTTAATCACTTTCGGCTTTACTTTACCTTGTTCATTCCTTTTTCCTTCAACAAGGTAATAGTAATTCTTGTTTCCAATTTTTTGTTCATATAAACACCATAACTTATTTATCTAGGCACAACTAGTATTCAGAAAAAATTAAAATATATAATGCCCCTGAATTAATTAAAATAAGCGAACACACCTAAAATATTGTCTCTTATAATAAATCTGGTTTTACAGTTATCAAACAAAACTAACAAAAATCCGATAGCCAAAATTAAAAGCAGTTTATTGCAAATATCATGAACATCCGCCGCGTAAAATTCAAGGATCTGGAACAGGTTGCTCCGCTGAAGGTAAACCAAAATTTCAAGCAGCAATTTCGGGGCTCAGCTCCGGCTCCGTTCATCGGCCGATTGGGCTATCCTAATGTTAATGTCGGCATTCTTTCACCACAATTTTCCGGCAACATGTCTAATTATGATTCGCCTAAGTTATGGGCGCAGAACAATTCTTCCGCCGGCGAAATTGCCACAAATAGGTATTCCCTGGTGAATTCCAGGACATTACATCGTATTAAAGACCTGAAGGGGAGTTTTCTGGAACTGGTCCAAGAAGTAGGCCTGGCCAAAAAATCTGCAGAAATTGAAGTTCTCTTGAAAAAAGTCCCTCAGCTTTCAATAAAACCTGAACAGGAAATCATGCCCTTTGGTCCAAGCAGTGAAGTGCAAACCGCACGAATAACTGCCAACACTGCTGTTGATTCCAGAGTAGAAAAAGTGGTAAGAGACGTTGATTTGAAAGCCGCTCCGGCGATCATCAACCTTTACCGCCAAGGCTTTGAAGAAAATGTATTAACCAAACTGATTTCTGTCGGCAATCTGGGCTTAAAAAATAGCCGTAAACTGGTGCCGACCAGATGGTCAATTACGGCCGTTGATGATACTGTTGGCAAACAGATAATCAATGAGGTTAAGGATTTGCCGCTAGGAGATTACGCGGCTTATTTTGGCGGCGGCTGGGGCAACTATTACATGATCCTGTTTTTTCCGGAAGTCTGGAGCTGTGAGTTGTTTGAAGCTTATTTAGCCTCTCCCGTCAATCCTTGGAGCAAGCTAGGCTACTCTTATTCCACGGACTATGAGGATTATGGCGGAAGGAAAACGTATGCCGAAGAAACAGCCGGGGGATATTACGCTGCACGTTTGGCAGTCTTAGAAAAAATGAAACTTAACCGGAGGCAAAATTCCGCGTTAGTTTTAAGGTTCATTACACCAGAATACCGCTTTCCTTTAGGCGTCTGGGTTTGCCGTGAAGCTGCCCGAAAAAGCTGCCAGAGCCAGCCATTGCGTTTTTCTACCGCAGAATTAATGCTGGCTCATGCCAAATTCTTGATCAAGAACCAGTTTGGGTTTGCTCTAGAGTTGCTGTTAGGGGAAAGCCAGCTCTTGAAGAGCCAGAAGCAGCAGACAAAATTAACTCAGTTTTAATAGCAACAGATATTTACTTCTGCCGGAGAATCAACAATTTTTATAAATGGCTTTTGTTTTATTCATCATGGTGGTGCAAGGTGCGTGACATTGATCGGGAATTTGATGAATTTGTAAGAAAAAATTATGGCCAATTGACCGACAATCAGAAGGAATTATGCCGGAAATTGGGCTTGTTGCCTAGCTGAAGTACTCAAGGTCTTCAGAAGTGATGGTTATTTCTTTTTTTTCTTTTAATACTAGCTTTTCTGGAGGGATTATTTTAGTTTCAGTTATCGCTTTTTTGGCAGTAAGCTCTTTAAGCTCTAAGCCTTTCTTAAAATTGACATTTCCGCATTTAGGGCAGTTAAAATAAGGGCCGAATCGGCCGCTTTTCTGCTCCAGCCAGGACCCGCAGATGCATTTAATTTCCGGCAGAGAGTTTTTGCTGTGCTGCTGGCAGGTCTCCAGCCCAAAATTAGTTTTATGTGTAGCCATCCGCTGGCAGAATGCACAAGCAGGCGTTTTATAGCTTCCATATTTCTTTTTGGCCTTGAATTTCATCGCTGTTAAAGAAAAGATTTATATTTATTAAGCTCTTTGGTTTTAAGTAAGTAATAAGCTTGTGGCTCTTAAACACTTAATGCCTGCATTTTTAACATGAAAATATACCGCCAAAAATGGTGGAAAAAGTTATTTCCCCCAGCAGCCAGAAAAAAAATTAATTCCGGCAAGAATATACAGGCCGTGCTGGAATTCCTGCAGGAAATCAAGGCTGATGCTGGCATTCTGTCTAATGACCTTAAGCAGTTGTCAGAGCTGGAGCAGGAGCGGCAAGTGGCCTCTTCGGGAATTGCCCACATTAATATTAATACTCAAGCCGCGCTGCTGGAAAAGATTATCGAGCGTTTTGAATTTCTGGAAAGTGATGCGGCAATCAACGGCATCAGGGTCAAGCATATTGCAGAAACCCTCTTAGAAGAAGCCAGGAGACGGGGCATGGCCGATTTGGCGGCTCAAAAGCAGAAGAAGTGGCGCTTGGATTGGTGAAATGGTAAGGTTGAAGTTTAGTTAACTGACGATGCTGCCAGCATAATTTCATCCGGCAAAAATCCGATATTTCTCATGCCCTTCCAGTTCAGAAATGATCCGCTTGACCACTGCCAAGCGGGGGTCGGGAAGCAGCTTTACCCTGGATTTGAGGTCTTCAAAACCTTCAAACAATTTGACTTTGCGGGCTTCCAGGATCTCCCACATGTGTTTCTTTCCTAACCCGGGCAATAGTTCTAACTGGTGCATTCTCATGCTTAAAGGTTGGGCCTTGTTAAAAAAATCGATAAATCTCTGCTCGTTGCCCTCTACCAGCTTCTCCACGGCATGCTGCAGCTCATTTTTAGCTGTGGAAGTCAGCTTGTCAACAGTAATTCGGCCTTTGATATGATGTATTTCTTCTCGTTTTCCGTCGCCAATGTACACTTCCTGGTGCGGCTGCAGATGGACATCCCTCTTTGGGATTAGCTCCAACAGCGAAAGATGCGTTTTGCCGATAGCCTGAGCTACCGGATTCTTAATGCTGCTCTGCTCATAAGCATAGCCGTGAGGCAGGAAATCTAGCACAATGGCTGTTTCTTCCTTTAGTACTGGCTTAAATTGCTGCTCATGTTCCATCTTTTTTGGCTAGTATCCTTTTTTTGCTGGTATTTTTAGCTGATAAGCATTCTAAGCGTAAGAACTTAATAAAAATTACGCTTTTTCAGCGTAGTTTAAGCCGGGGCTTTGACTGCTGCCACAATTTCTTCCTGATCTTTTTTAGGCAGGCTTAACGGATAGGCTTGAAGAACTATCTTAAGGTCATCAATGCTTTGCGGCATAAAATCAATAATTTTGTTGATGTGTTCTGGCTTTAGCCTGATTAGCCCCAGCCGTTCCAGTTTCTTGATTAAGTCTTGATTTTTCTCCTCCGGCAGAATGACCAGCTGTTCCAAGAATTCTTTGGCCTTATTGGACAAGTAATTAAGCTTTCCATCTTTCAGCGCTATTTTGGCCAAAATCTCTTTAGCTTCAGATAAAGTTACCGTTTTTTCTTCAACGAATTGTGGGCTGACCATATTAGTTATGATTTAGGTTTGATATTCTTCTATGCTTAACTTGCAAACAAGCCATATCCTTACTTAGGCAGTTATATTTTTATTTAACTAAGGAATTATTGCTTCCTTAAATGAATTGGGTGCACATAGAGCAGCTTTTGCTTCTCGCCATCTTTTATCTGTACCCCGTAACAGCGGCCTTTCTTTCCATTGACGATGCCGCTTTTTCCATGAAAGCGACGATAAAATCTTCCCTTGAATACATTGGGATGAATGGCTAAGTTAACTAAATCACCTTGCTGCAGTTCCTTAAAATACTCAGCTAAGGAAATTTTGCCTTTTTCCCTGGTAGTAGCCCTAAACTTATGGCGCGTTTTTCTCTGCCGGGAACCCAATCTTTTTACCATGATTGCTTAGTTAAGTGGTTAATTTATAAAGATTTCTGTAAGGTTGGTGTGAAATCCAATTAACCTATCAGACTGTCCCGTAATTCATTTGCGCTCTTCGCCGGAAGCATGATTTTGTATTTTGGCACGAGCTATTTTGCAGAATTAGTGGTTGGAAGGCGTCGTCAGTATACGTTTTTGGTAATTGTGGGACAGTCTGCTATAGTAAAAGACCCATACTAAAAGACCTATACTAAAAATGCTAAATGATAAAAATGCGTGAAACCGCCTCACCTCGCCATAAATGACAAGGTTTCAAAAGAGGCGGTTTCTCAACTACGCATTTTTAGCATGCAAAAATTTCGCCCTAAAGGGCGGGGTTTTACACCC
>DATDXK010000086.1:0-2223 GCA_035289345.1 Candidatus Nanoarchaeia archaeon | reverse complement strand
TTAAGGACCGAACAGCCACACTTTTTTCCCAGGCCGCAATTAGTGTTTGATATTCCTGAAGAAAGAGTCAGGAAAGTTGCAGATTCCCTAGCTGACCGGCTAAATGGTGAAAAAGTGGAAGTTAATCCTTTAATCTTTACCGGGCCTGAAGAATTAAGCCGTGCATTTCCTCATCAGGATGGGTACTTGGAAGGTCATGAAATGGCTCAGATCAGGCTTCGCGATAATTATTCTGCCGGGGAAAGGCTGCGGCAAATAAAGGACTGGTTAATTTTACAAGTCAGCAGATGCAACTGAGCTTTCCCAGAAAGTATCGTATTCTGTAATTATTTCTCAGAAAAAGAGGCTTCATCCAAAAGTAAACACTAAAGCTACTCGCTCAGCGCATCTAAAACTGAATAAAACTGAACTGCGGGCCCTTTCCGCAGGAACGTCATAAAAATTCCGGAAAGTGTCCTGCCTCGCCATAAATGGCGAAGTTTGACTGGACACTTTCTAAACCACGAATTTTCAGGATGCCAAAAATTTCTCCCTAACGGGCGGGGTTTTAAACCCCTGCAAAAATTCCTGGCGAAATTTTTGTGCATAAAAACAAACAACGATCTGTTTTTAGTTCTGAAATGAGATGGTTTTCTCATTTCATGAACCTTCCCACCAGCAATTTAGTGAGCTATAGCTAATTTTCTTATTTATTGGATGAAACCGTAATTGCCGATAACTCTTTAAACAAAAAGAGATTATTTATTATTATGGCGATCAAAAAAACACCACTTATTGTTGGGCTTCTGGCCTTAATTTTAAATCTCCTCTGGGAATTTTCGCATTATCCTTTATATCTGGACTTATCTGGAATTCCAAAATATCCTCATTTAATTACTGCTTCTGTTACTGATATGCTTTTCATACTGGGCATTTTCGCGATAGTCTCGCTAAAACACCGAAATGTTAACTGGATAAAAAATTCCGGTAAAAGTGATTATCTGAAAGTTGTTTTTTTAGGCCTGGCTATCGCCTTGGCTATAGAAATAATCAATTTAAATTTAGAAAGATGGGAATATACTGTGGCCATGCCGACTCTGTTTGGGATAGGAATAAGCCCACTGGTTCAATTAGCCGTTACGGGAGTTGTTTCTTTGATGTTGATAAAACAAATCATGAAACAGTTTAAGTTAGAATTAAGTTAGAATTAAGTTAAAATAACAGCTAAGGCTATTTCGGCCATTCTAGAATAGAACCAGCCAGCCTTTCGATGTCTTCTGCTCGGCGCAGGAAAGCAATCTGGGAGCGGTTCAGGATCGTCTGGTGGTAAATCTGTGATAGGTATTCCGGGATGTACCAAGGGTCTTCAGCGGCGGTCATCCAGCCCTGCTTATCAAATTTGGATAAATTTATGGGCCGGGAATACGACCGCAGCGTTTTTTTGCAGTCCTGGTTGGTGAAATATTCGTGAAAATAAGACATCACTAATTCACGGATTGTCTTGTAGATCGGTTCACGGTAACGCAGCGTGGCATGGTTAGTCTTAGAGATCGCGCCCCAGTGGCCATATTTTTTAAAGACAGTTATGACATGGTCATCATCATTTTTGGCAGCTTCAAGATCAACGATTAACGGAGGATGGCCCTGAAAGCGTAAGGCGGTGGCCGCCAACATTGCTCCTTCCATGCAGTGGGCCTTATTCTGCTTAAGAACCATTCGCGGCGACAATACTGTTTCACCATCTTTCTCATAATTGGTGGGAATCTTATTAAGAAAATCTTGGATTTTTTTGGGGCAGTTAAGTGTTTTAAAAACCTTCACTTCTTCTTTACTAAAGCCAAACATTGATAATTAGTAAATTTTTAAAATATATAAAAGTTGCTTAGTGCCTGGCTCTGTAGAATATGTAGTTAGCATCAATTTGCGAAGCACCACTATCGTTAAATATTCAGCTGACAAGATGGTTGCCTCATCCGGAGAATGTCAGCCTTTACCTAACAGAATCAGGTGCTGAGCCTTATGCTAACCGAGTGCAACGAGATTTTCTACAGAGCCTTAGTGCCTTACGTATTTAAGTCTTCTTTTGTCTTTAGCACAAGAAAATATACTAAAAATGCTAAATGATAAAAATGCGTGAAACCGCCTCACCTCGCCATAAATGACAAGGTTTCAAAAGAGGCGGTTTCTCAACTACGCATTTTTAGCATGCAAAAATTTCGCCCTAAAGGGCGGGGTTTTACACCC
>DATDXK010000085.1:0-3839 GCA_035289345.1 Candidatus Nanoarchaeia archaeon | reverse complement strand
TAAATCAAAATGCCAAAGTCGGCCAATTCCTGAGGAATTTCATGCAGAAATACGGCAATAGTGGTGGCAATTCCCACCGGAACGCTTACTAAGAAACTGGCGGCAATAATCAATCCGTCGATAAAGTTATGCAGGGCATCGCCTAAGACGTTCATGACTCCCAGATGATGCTTATGCGGCTCGTGGATTAAAAGATACTTAGGGGGATGATGCCTTTCTTTGGACAGGCAGGTGGTATGCATGTGGATCAATTTTTCCACGGCAAAAAAAGCCACTATTCCTGCCAGCACCGCTAAGGAGATGGTCAGAGTAAAGCCATTTTGTTCCGCAGCTTCAGGAAGCAAATGCAACAGAGCATCACCGAACAGCGTTCCGGCCGATAAGCTTACCAAGACCAGCAGAATCCGGCTTAAATATTTTTCCCGCAAGGATAAAGTAATAATTCCAATCAATGACAGCAGGGAAACAACTAGGACGCTCCCAAGTATCCATAAGGTTACATACATTGTTTTTAAGTAAGGCAGAATTGTTTATAAAATTAACTGACAGGGAAAATCTTGATCTTTGCTATTGTCACAGTAGAAAAATATCTGGTGTTATTGAAGCCTGTGCATTAAACCTTCTCTTCAGGAAAGATATATTTAGGCAAATAAGATTTTTTATGGCACTGGTTCAGCTCGATGAGATTAAACCGTTCAATTAAGTCCTTAAACTCTTCCCTTAGCTTGATCAGTATGAAGCGGATGCCATTCTTATCTGCAGCCTCTAGGTCCAGCTCAATGTCCCAGTCGCCTACGGTCTTATTTAGTTGAACTATTTCCTGGGTGTTGGACATGAATTCCATCAGCAGCAACTCTCGTTCTGTGCTGGCATTATGCAGTTTTAAGAATAGCCGCGCTGCGGTGATGCCCAGTTTATCCTTGTTGATGTTATATTTAAATCCCTTGATGATGTTGCGCTTGGTAAGGTTCTTAATAATGGATTTTACCGTCTTGACATTAAGATCGCTCTTCTGCGCCAGATGGGTGTACCTGATTATTGGATTCTGCAGCAGGTTTTTAATCACAGATAATTCGCTGTCGGTAAACTGGCCCCGCTCCTTGTCTCCACCGACAATCCGTTCTACATGCAGGGCCTGCAGGTATTGGTTTTTGGTAAGATAATGCCTGGGATAGACGTAAGAAACGACGTTGAGCGCAATCTTGTAGTCGTTTAGCGTAGGCAGCAGCCCAATAATTTTCTTGAGCTCTTTGTTAAACTTAGAAGGATTGGGAGCCAGAAAATCCACGGCTAAATCAAATTCGCCGGTCAGCTCGTAAATAGTGGCGATAAATGAATTGCTTAACAGTTCGTCAATAATTTTGGTTTTATCTTTCTCACCCACATATCCACCTTTGAAATAAACATGAAACAGAATCAAGCCGAAATAGGAATAATCGAACACGCAGTAAGGGGCATGGATGATATTTTCTTTTTCTAGGACTGAGACATTATATTTAAGGCGCTGGGAGCTTTTTTTAAGATAGTTGGCGATTTCCTTAAGAGGCATCCGGGCATTTTCCGTGCGGCAATACATAAAACTGTGGTCTATCTTGGGCATCTTATTCTATCACCTCTGCATCTTATACCAACTCAAAATTCCAAACAGAATCTTGTGCCTTTGGCCTATTTTATCACACCTTTATCATCTTTTATCTTATCTTTTTTTTATATTTTAATAAACCTTGCGGTGGTTTGGGATAAAAATAAAAAAATAGCTGCGGGAAATATATATAGGAGAACAGCCTTTAAGATATAAAGATAGGAAAGAGGGTTTGTTTAAAAATGAAAAAAGGGGATTTGTTTAAGTGGCTGGTCCAATATCATTGCCAGGTTAATTTGCCTGAAGCGCTGCCTTTGATTGAGTATGGGGTTGTTTACAACAAAAAAGGAAAGTACGAAGAAGGCACAGATAATGGCTGCCCTTATCAGGGGGTGCTAATTATAGCTAACGGCTCAACGCTGGCAGATCGATTAGAGGAAGACAAGGTCATTCACGATCAGCCCGATCCGTTTTACCAAATATCAAATTCCGGCAAATTTTTTGATTACCTTAATCGGCAGGCTACTGATGATGGCGCTTATATCTACGACAGCGTTAATGAGCGGATTACCAGGGTGGCGGAGATAAATAATGGACTTCCGCTTCCTAGAGATTTCCCGGTTTATGAACAGATTCCGGGGGATTTTACTTCTGAGAATGGCAACTTGCCCTTAAGCGCAATTGGAACTAAAACCAGGCTGGCAATTAAAATGCCTTACGCTTATCAAGACACGGAAGCGTTTCAGATTAAGAGGAGCAGATATGGTTCGCTGGGAATGGGAAAAGTCACTCATTTTACCAATCAGGGGCTGGCGAGGGAATTTTTGTTTGCTTATAACCCCATTTCTCCAGATGACCAAAGTTCTCCGGGGCCGTTTATTGACCAGGAACAAGGAATAATCGGCTTGCTGAGAACTTACCAGCGCGATGGAGCCGGAATATTGTATCAGGTTTCAGAAGAACAGGTTGATCCGGGATATTTAGGAAACTAATTTTAATGGAGGGAAATTTCTTTTTTTAGACCTTTTCTCTCTGATCATTTTTCTTATTAGCATGGTAGCATAGCTTCCTTTTGGCAGGCTAAATCTGACTTTAACTTTCTTTCTTCCAGGATTTAATTCATCTGGCTTAAATGGGCCAATTGACAATCCCTTTACTTTCACAAATACGTTCCTTAACTCCCCTTCCACCGACAGTTCTGGAATTTGTTTTATAATGAAATCCTGGTTGGAAAGCTTCTCTGCTTCCATCATTTTGTCAATAATTAAGTCCAATTTTTGGTTCTCGATTTCACCACTATCAAAGCCTAGCAAAGGGATTTTTAATTTGAAATTAGGCTTACCGACTAAGGTTAGCTCTCCCCAGGAATATTTAAGCGTCCTAATTACAGCACCTTGTCCTTGCAGATAGATTCTTACCGTTTCATTCCACAGATAGCTTTGGTAGGCGTTAACATACAGCCGCAACAATCTTGGAGAGATTTTTCGCAAAGCTCCAACTGCATCTCCTGGCTTATGCTGCAGATGCTCTTTAACCAGACTATTATCGATTAATTTTGCAGCCTCCAAAAATTTTTTCTTAACTAAATTTCTGCCGATTTCCACGTTGTTTTGGGAGAATCTTTGTTCAGCAAAATAATTCTCCAGGAAATCGGTCCTTTCAATACTTTCCTGTTCCAGATTTCTGATCACAATCTCAAACCAATTGCCCTGATGGCTGCCCAAAGTGATGGGCTCTTCGCCTCGCCCAAGAAACTTTAATGCCAGATCTGTGATTTTTAATGATTCTATGTCCAGCTGATTTTTTCCAATGACTGAAATTATTTGCTCAGTTACGGCTCGCTTATCCTTATTTCCAGAAAAGCCGATTTGCTTTTCCTGAAGACGCAGCAATTTAGCGATCTTTTTTACAGCGTCAATAGTGTTATAATTACGTTTTACTAGCTGAAAATAGAGGTAGGGGCCATGCTCTTTCAGCTTCAAATTAGGCAATTCCCTAACTGCAAAATCTTCCGCAAGCTGTTTTAAAAGATACATTTTTCTAAGTAATTGGCTGGGTTATAAAAAATTTAAGGTTAAAACTATGCATTAGTAGTACGTATTTAGTTGCCTTACTATCTGCGGCCACGCCAACTCGCTCAGCACTGCTTAGAATGATCTGCGGCGCTTCCCTGTAAGGGGCAACACCCTCCGCAGGCGCTTTCGAGAGCTAATATAACCGCTCGCATAAGGCGGTGGCCGCCTCGGCAACTAAATAC
>DATDXK010000084.1:0-7521 GCA_035289345.1 Candidatus Nanoarchaeia archaeon | reverse complement strand
ATTATTGCTGGTATCGTTGGCAAAGAACTGGATTCTGAAGAAGCCTCTGCCAGGATTCAGCGAGAAATTAGCGCAGCTGGCAATGGTATTGTTAGTTCCATTCTGGATGTCAAACCAGCATTGGCTTACCGAAGCATCACTAGCCCAAAAAGATACTGGGATGGAGATGTTTAAGAATCTAGTGTTATTGACTGGGCTGGTGATGTTGACTAAGGGAGCGGAAGTGTCTGGAGCTGGAGTCACGCTAACCACAATCACCTGATTGCTCCTCGTCACATTCCCATCTTCATTGCCGTCGTTAGGGTAAGCATCAACCGTCCAGTTCTGGCCGGAAGTGGTTTCTTCATAAGAAATTAAATCAGTGCGGTTGGTAAATAAAGCATGGATTTGGGAAGCGGATAATGTCCTGTTAAATATTATTACATCATCAATTGCTCCATCAAAGTATTGAACATTTGATCCTCCACCGTGTTTACCGATGTCAACCGATGTTGCTCCCTTATTAACACTGCTAGAAGTGCCAACTGAATTATCCTGTGCTCCATTGATATAAAATTTGATGACGTCAGCAGTATCATTAAACGCCACGGCGATATGTGTCCAGGCATTATTTGGGACATCATTGTTAGAAGTAGTAGTATATTCACCCCCATTATTTATCTGAGACGTTAATTTACTGCCAGAAAAAAGCATTGAATAAACGTTTTCTGTTCCAGATATAGAACCAGAGATTACTCTCTGGTAATCACCCAAACCGTCTGGCCTAACCCAAGCCATTAAAGTAAAATCTTTAACCTGTAAGTTAATGTTATAACTAGTAGTTATTACATCATTACTGCCATCAAAATGATAAACTCCTTTCCCGTCATAACCACCGCTGCCATTCCATACCACTCCATTTTTATCACTCCCGTTATTCCCATACCCAGAATAATCCCAGGCATTGCTGCTGTTGGTTCCATTTACCCTCTCAAAGGGCATATTGAGTATAGTGATAGACCTTCCTGGACCGGCAGTATCATTCACAAACCAGTTATAGATTATTTTAACACTTTCATTATCCGCATCAGTCCAAGAAACATTTGCAGTGATGTTCTCAGCAGTGCCATTCAAGGTTAAATCAGTCGTGTTCAACAACAAGGAATTGATCGCTGGCAGTCTGTTTACACTGAAATTAATCCAGGCGGTGGTAGCATTGATATTGTTGCTAGTGTCATTGGCAAACAATTGAATCCTAAAGAAGCCTCTGCCAGGATTCAGCGAGAAATTGGCGCAGCTGACGATAGTGTTATTAGTTCCATTCTGGATGTCAAACCAGCATTGGCTTACAGAAGCATCTGAAGCTACGAAAGAAACCGGGATGGAGATGTTCAAGAATCTGGTGTTGTTAACTGGTGAAGTGATGTTGACTAAGGGAGCAGTGATGTCTGGCGGATCCCTGATTATCACCTGATTGCTTCTTACTGGCGCACCGTCATCATTGCCGTCGTTAGGGTAAGCATCAACCGTCCAGTTCTGGCCGGTAGTGGTTTCCTCATATGAAATTAAATCCGTACGGTTGTTGAATAAGGCCCAGATTTGGGAAGCGGATAGGGAGCGGTTGAAGATCATGACGTCATCTATTACACCATTCCAATCAAAAGTTGCTCCATCATCGGTTCTTAATCTCCCGATAGTTAATAATAAATTAGTTGTTTGAATTAAGCCACTATATACGGATGAATTTCGTTCTATTCCATCCCTGAATATCGTTACGTGAGTTCCATTATACCTGCCTACATAATGATGCCATTCGCCGATTGGAATGTCTTGAGTATCCCTAACTGTAAAAGAATTGTTAACGGCAAATTCCATCTGATCACTGGTACTATCCTCAAACAAAAGATAAGATCTAAGTGTATTAGTTATCGACCATTTAGCGATAGCCCCGCCAAGATCAGAATTGGGATGATCACCATTTTTCTTTATCCAAGCCGAAATCGTGATATTTTGAGTAATATTCAAGCCAGTTGAGGTGGACATACTTATGAAATTGCCTGCATTTTTGAACTCATACGCTCCTTTGCTATCGTACCCGCCGGTAGTGTTAAAAACAATGCCACCATTTTCAGTGCCACTATTCCCATACCCTGAGTAATCCCAAGCATTGCTGCTGTTAGTTCCGTTAATTCTCTCGAAGGGCATATTTAAGACCAGGATTGGTTCTCCGGGACCAGAACTTCTATTCACCCGCCAATTATAAGTCACTTTGACTGATTCTGCATCTGCATCAGAAGTAGAAACATTAGCCGTAATGTTCTGGTCTGTCCCATTCAATGTTAAATCCGTCGTGTTCAACAGCAAGGAATTGATTACCGGCAAAGCCAAGATCCTGATCTCGCCACCTAATGACACGTTCCGGGATTCCCGAGTATTGTTGCTGGTATAGTTTGAAAATTGTTTTGCTGATTCCAGAGCCGTTTTATTAGACCCTATGCCCGTTTCATTTTTAGCAGGTTCCGGCATAGTGGCATTAATTGCCGGCTCGGTGACATTTTGATCGGGAATCGTTATGGTTGGCTCCGGCTCAAAGCTTTCGTTAACCGGCACGGTTTCATTAACTATCGGCAATTCAATCAGCGGCTCTTCCACCGGCAAACTGATATTATCCGCGCTAAGGCTCGGCTCAATCGTGATGCTGTTTTCAGAATTATTGCCAACCCCCACCCCCAAACTAAACGGTTCATTCTCCACTTCCAGCCCAACAGCTAAGCCGGTAAGGGCATTAGAATCGCTGTCCCAGACAAAATACAACATTACGGCCGGCAAAACCAAGGCTAAAGCCACGGCTATAACAACTACTGCCAACTCTTTTTTTCTCCAGTACATCCTCAACAAAAAAGAATACTCGGTAATTTATAAAGATATTTATTTGTCGACGATAAACAATTGCTACCGACCTGTGTTTCTGGTGGAAAAATCAGTTGTAAGAAAGTATTTAAACTAGAAGCCGTTTTGAATTGTTGTGGGGTGGCATATAATTTGTAACAGCTTGGTTGCAATGTGAAAAATGGATAAAAGTGACGCCTTAATTGTATTTCAAGACCAGAAAATTCGCAGGCTTTGGCTTGATAACGAATGGTTCTATTCTGTTACTGATGTTATTGCGGTTCTTACCGATAGCCAAGATGAATTAGCTTACTGGAGGAAGCTTAAACAACGAGAACATCAACTCGTGACAATTTGTCACGGTTTGAAATTGCCAGCTAAAGATGGTAAATTGCGGTATGCGGATTGTGTTAACACCAAAAATGCTTTTAGGCTGATTCAATCCATCCCCTCTAAAAAAGCAGAGCCATTTAAGATGTGGTTGGCTCAAGTTGGTAAGGAACGGATTGAAGAGATTGAAAACCCAGAACTTGCTCAAGATAGGGTGAAAGAGTATTACGAACTCAAAGGTTACCCCCAAGACTGGATTGATAAAAGGTTAAGAGGCATCGCGATCAGACAAGATTTGACAGATGAATGGAAGTCAAGAGGCGTTCAGGAAGAGAAAGATTTTGCCATTCTGACCAACGAAATCTCCAAGACAACATTTGGTAAAACTGTTGGTGAATATAAGCAGTTTAAAGGTTTGAAGAAACCAAATCAAAATCTTCGCGACCACATGGACGATTGGGAGTTGATTTTGACGACAGTGGGAGAGAAAGCAACCACCGATATTACCATCACCAGAAATGCTAAAGGATTTGATGAGTGTAAAGCATCAGCCAAAAGGGGCGGGCAAATAGCTGATAATACCAGAAAAGAACTTGAACTAGAGTTAGGTAAGCCGATAGTCACAACAGAAAATTATTTGCATTTGCAAGGAAAGAAAAAGAGAAAATTTATTGGAGAAAAATAAATTGCTGTACTAAGAAATCCATGATTATATTTGTTTGCCGACGATAAACTGGTATAGCTAACCTGGGCTTCTGGTGGAGGACAGATCATCCAGCCTATTAAAGCTTAAATAGTTCTTCTTTTTCCAGAAGGCGATGCTGCGAGTTATCTTTGACACCAATATTTATGGTCATCTATTAAATGAGCCGGATGGTGGGGAAATAGAAGACAAAATTGTTGCAGAAACAAATTTTATAGATACTTTATTGCTTCCAAAATGTTCAAAGTAATTGGGACTTATACCTATCTTCACGAACTTCAAAAATGGCCTAAGCAAGATCATAATGCTGCAGAAAAGATTTCAACCAAACTTGCCGAAAATCCTTATGTTGGAAAGCCATTAAGCTATCCTTTTCTTAGAGAGAAAAAAATTGGAGGAAGGAGAATTTATTATCTGATCTATGAAGACATTAAATTATTGCTGCTTATCGCAACTAGTGACAAAAAGGGCCAACAGGTTACAATCGACCACATTAGGAAACATCTGAATGAATTCAGAATTGTAGCAGAAGATATATCTAAGCAAGTCTCTTAAAGCGGCCTTCTTTTAAATCATGCAAGCTGCTGGAAAATTGCCTAATTAAATCAAAATCTAATTGCTCTAATTTTTTAAAGTGGATATATTCGTTCTTGGTAATAGTTACGGTTTCCATTTAGGTTAAACCTCACTGTCCTTTATATCTCTTTACAAAGCTGTTCTACACTCATTTTATCCCTCTAAAAGCCGGAACATATTTAAAAGTTTCGCCTGAAAATTACTGCCGACAAAACCACGGCTATAACAACTACTGCCAACTCTTTTTTTCTCCAGTACATCCTTAAAGAAAAAGAATACTTAGTAATTTATAAAGATATTCCTTTGTCGACGACAAACAACTGTTATTGACTTGTGTTTCCGGTGGAAAAATCAGTTGTAAGATAGCAATTTTATTCCCATTGTTACAGGTTACGGGGGTATATCACTTAAATAACCCTCCGTTAACAATCAGAATGAAAGCATTATTTTTTAAAGAAACAAGAGATTATATTTCGAGAGCAAGAAAGGACTTGAGTCAAAGTTAGAAGGATGGATTACGTCTTAAACTTTTGACCCCCCCCATTTCAATTTAAGTTTGCGCTTAAAGAGATTGCCCTAAAAGATAAAGCTTAAATAAATGCCTGCCTACAAAAGCATGATGAGTATCTCACCTAAAAGCGGTTATCATGCCCAGTCAGCAGCGGAAGTTATTTCCCTGCTTAAGACTTCCGAGCAGGGATTAACCAGCTCGCAGGCTGAACAGAAGATTTATGCTTATGGCTTCAACGAGCTGAAAAAAGTGGCCGGGCCTTCGCCGCTGAAAATCATTCTGAGCCAGTTTGCCAGCCCGTTAGTATGGATTCTGGTGGTGGCCATCATTATTTCCTTATTTCTAAGAGAGCGGATTGACGCCCTGGTTATCGGAATAATTGTAATCATCAACACCATTCTGGGATTCATCCAGGAGTATAAAGCCGAGAAAGCCATTGACGCCCTTAAAAAATTATCTTCGCCGAAAGCCAGGGTCTTCAGGGATGGGAAAGAAATTTTGATTGAAAGCCGCCGCCTGGTTCCAGGAGATGTTATTGTCATTCGGGAAGGAGATTTTATTGCTGCTGACGCCCGGCTGATTCAGGCCAATTCCTTGAAAATCGAGCAGGCCTCGCTTACCGGCGAGTCGCAGGCCGCTGGGAAGTCAACTGCAGCCCTTGACAGCGCAACAGCGCTGGCTGACCGCAGCAACATGGTTTATTCTTCTACTTTAGCTGTTTCCGGCAACGGGCAGGCGGTTGTTACTGCCACTGGCATGGACAGTGAAATCGGCCGTATTGCCGCGCTGATCCAGGAATCGCCTGAAACAACTACGCCGCTGCAAAAAAAGCTGCGTCAGCTGGGAGCTTATCTGACCATCGCAGTTATTGCTGTAGCAGCCATAACTTTTCTGGCCGGAGTCCTGCGAGGCCAGGACTGGTCGGTAATGATTTTAACGGCTATCGCCTTGGCCGTGGCAGCTATCCCGGAAGGGCTGCCGGCAGTGATAACTGTTTCCTTGGCTTTAGGAGTCCAGAAGATGATCCAGCGCCATGCCTTGGTCAGAAAGCTGCCGGCAGTGGAAACTTTAGGCAGCGTAACTGTTATCTGCACTGACAAGACCGGGACGTTAACCCATAACCAGATGACCGTTAAAAAGATCCTGGCTAACCACGCTGTTTATGACGTTTCTGGCTCCGGGTATTCAGCTAACGGGGAATTTCTGATCAACAGCCGGAAAGCCAGCACTAAGGAGCTGGAACTGCTGCTTAAAAGCGGCGTATACTGCAACAATTCCCGGCTGGAAATGCAACAGCAGGCTCGGAAAGTTATCGGCGATCCTACCGAGGCAGCGCTGCTGGTCAGCGCGGAAAAAGCCGGAATCAAGAATTTATCCTTGAAAAGAGTCAAAGAAATTCCTTTTTCAGCGGAAAGAAAAATGATGACCACCATCCACCAGCAGGGTGATAAGATCATTTCTTTCAGCAAAGGGGCCGTGGAAATCATTTTAGAAAAATGTGATAAAATCTTGATTAATGGAAAGATCCGGCGCCTGGAGCGGTCTGATCTAAAAAATATTTATTCCAATAATGAATCTTTTGCCAAGGAAGCCTTAAGAGTGCTGGCTTTTGCTTATAATGATAAGCTTACGGCAAAGGATAATGCTGAACAGAACATGACTTTTCTTGGCCTGCAGGCAATGATCGATCCCCCTCGGGAAGAGGTTAAAGAATCTATTAAAAAATGCCAGGCGGCCGGAATCAGGGTGATCATGATTACTGGCGACCACCTGCTCACGGCGCAAGCTATCGCCGCGAAGCTGAACTTGGAAGGAAAAGCCGTTACCGGAAGAGAATTAGCCGCTGAGAAGATTGACCGCATTATTGAGGATACTAACATCTTTGCTCGGGTTGAGCCCGTGCAGAAATTGGACCTGATTGCCGCCTTGAAAAAGAAAGGGCATATCATCGCCATGACCGGCGACGGGGTAAATGATGCGCCAGCCTTGAAAAAAGCGGATATTGGCATTTCTATGGGCCTTATCGGCACAGATGTGGCTAAGGAAGCTTCCGACATTATCCTTACTGATGACAATTTTGCCTCCATTGTCAACGCCATCGAGGAGGGAAGGACCATCTTTGATAATATCCGAAAATTTGTCAATTATTTGTTATCCAGCAATTTGGCAGAGATTTTAGTGATTTTCCTGGCCCTCTTGCTGGGCCTGCCGCTGCCGCTGACCGTGCTGCAGATCTTATGGATCAATTTGGTTACCGACGGCTTGCCGGCCATCGCTTTAACGGCAGACCCGGCAGAAAAAGAAATCATGTCCCGCCCTCCTCGGCCGCCTAAGGAAAATATTATCTCTAAAGAAGTTGGCGCAGATGTAATTATCTTGGGAACATTGATGGCCGCGATGGCTTTGCTGTTGTTTTTCTTATACCGGAACTCGCCGCTGGCTAAGGCGCAGACAATTGTTTTTACAGCGTTGGTAGTGTTTGAAATCACCCGGCTGGAGCTGATCAGAGCCAGGTATAAATTGCCGATTTTTT
>DATDXK010000083.1:0-4147 GCA_035289345.1 Candidatus Nanoarchaeia archaeon | reverse complement strand
TAGCGTCTATGACAGCATGACTTTCTTTGTAAAAGTATCCTAAAGGTGATCTAAACATGGCACAAAACAAATCTGGAAAAAAACGTATGACTGAAGATCAGGAATTTCAAATTATGAAGCTGGTGCTGGACAAGTTTCTCTGGCTTGGCTTCATTGTGATGGGCTGGGGCATGTACCAATCATTGAACCAGGAAAGTGTTATGGCTGGGTTATGGTATATGATTGCCGGCGCTGTCCTGCTGCTGCTGTTCGTGGTCATCATCGTTAAAGAATACGAGATTGTTAAATAATTTTTTTCTTATATTTATTTTTTAAATTGTTTTGTTTAATCGCTTATACAACGTACAGCGCCGATAAAGTCTCTTTCATTTGCCGTAGAGTCTGTACAAGTATGCCTAGTATCAATCATGACAACACTTCTTATTCCAGAGCCCGAGGTCGTCGAACTCCAATAATCCCAATTACAATATCCTGCAAAAACACTTTCTCCATTGCAAGGAACACCAGTTTGACAAAATTCTCTTAACTCTTCTAAACTAGGAACTCTCCATTCTCTTCCTCCAGTACTTGTTCCACCACAGAAACCAGCGGCTGTTGAATACCGAATGCGATCACCTGTATCATAAATACTAGGATTAGTATCCCAAAGCCAAAATTTTCCTGTTACGGTATCTCTTACTGTCCCATCACCCATATCAACAAACCTGTCTGCTGGTGCATCATTGCATATTCCTCCTGAACAGCCATCAGCGCAGGTGGTAACATATCCCGAATCCAGACAGCCGTCCGTTCCCCTGGCGCAGATACGAACATCATTTCCTGAGCAATAATTTCCTGCCGGGCTGCATTGATCTGTGCAAGCCGTGGTATCCGGAACACACCTTTCATTATCACAATGCTCATCACTTCCACAATCACGGTCATGCCCCCATTCTAAGCAGGCATCAGAATCATGGTCTGGCAAACAAGATTCAATACTGTCTCCGGAACATCTTGTTTCTCCGCGTGTACTGCAGCCGTCATTACAAGTTGGGCCTCCAGAAGAATCACTGGCAATAACCGTTCTCCAATCAAACAGTTCAAAGCTGCGATCTATCCCGCGGCCGAACACTTCCAGCCGGTAGCCTAAATGGCTGCTTATCCCAGCAGTAATTTCCCAGAACCAGTCAGAAAAACTGGAAAAATTTCCTTCCCACGATAAATAAGGCTTGACATCTAAGGCTGGTCCAGCCACACCATAAACCATGATTTTCAGTTCCGGCCGGAGATAAATTTCCAGGCCAGTGCTTCCTTGGATGCCCAATTCTGGCGAGTGGGCGTTGCAGTCCAAGCCCGGATTCCATATCTCTGTCCAGTTGCCATTAAAATATTCTGCTCCGAATTCTAGGGAAGCGCTGCAGTCAAAACCTACCGTCACTTGTCCAGCCAGTTCTCCATGAGCTTCAAATCCGGCATACAATTGCAAACTGGCCACCCCTACTACCGGAACTGGCCCGATGGAAAAAGCGAACGGCTGAACATAGGGCAGGCCGATTTCAACTTCCCGGGAAGCTTCCAGCCTTCCGCCGATGTTTGCTTCTACATCAATATCCAGGTCAATTGCTCCTGAAGCGATGGCTGAAAAGCGATTGATTCTAAACAGCGAGATGCTGACATCTAAATCAAGGTCAGGGGTGAAGCTTAATGTTCCCCTGCTGATCCTTATCTCTAATCCTTGTCCGGTATCAGTCCTTTGGTTGAACAGGACCGTGCCAGAAAAGTCGCTAGTCAGGCTTGATTCTCTGACTGCATACTCTGATGGTAAAGTAGATTTATTTGACTGTTCGAAGGAGATAGTTCCTCTTAACCTTCCTTCTTGAATGGCGTCAGTCAAAGAAGCTTGGGTGGTATAAGCCAGTAAAGAGTTGCCGTCAAGCTCTACCGATTCTACCCGGCGTAGATATCCTCCGCTGCTGGAACCAACCACAATGTTTCCAGCCTGGATGTTGATCTGTCCAGCTGGCCTGGAAAAAATAAAATACAGCTCATTTTCACGGACTTCAACTGATCGGAAAGCTGGATCATTTTCGGGCAGCCTGGTATTATCCGCAATCACCACCACATTATTACATAATCCTTGTTCGCAAAGAGCTTCTAAGCTTTCTCCGCAATCCCTGTCGACATGGCATTCCTCCCTTTCTTCCATGCAGCTTCGATCGAGGCTGCAGCGTTCTGAAGTGCAATCATAATCCACCCGGCATTCATCCTTAGGGATGCATAGCTGAGCCAGGCTGCAGATTTCTCCACCTGAACAGTCCGCATCATACTGGCAGTCTTTTTCATTCAGGCTGCCGCAATTTAAATTAGCTCCCAGCATCGCCATAGTAAGGTAATTAGAAACTTTCACTTTCTGGACCGCGGCCCAATCCTTAGTTCTCTTGATCTGCTTAGCTATCCTGCTCAATAGTGACATGACTCTGGAATGATTAGTGAAATTTATATACTTTTTGTGTTTAAAGTAGTATCATGGACCAAAAAGGAGCGATGGAATTATCGATTAATATGTTAATAGTGATCATCCTTTCTATAGTCATTCTGGCCAGCGGGGTAACTTTGATGTACAAGTTTATCAGCGGCGCAGAAGATACCAAGCAAGTGTTGGACAGCAAGACTAGCGCTGAGCTGGAACGCTTGCTGGTCGACCAGGGCCAGATGGTCGCTTTGCCGCTGTCTCGGGCTGAGCTTAATGGCGGGGAATCGCATCTGTTTGGATTGGGCATCTTAAACATCGGCGGAGTTGGCAACTTGTTTAAAATCACCGCCGAATTATCCCAGGCTACTGACGAATCTGAAAAAGAAATCCCATTTGAAGATGCAGAAAAACAGCAGATTACTAACACCTGGTTATTTTACGATACCAGCGAGTTAAGCCTTACCGAGAATGAACATCGTAAAGAGTCCATTTCTGTTACTGTCCCTAAAGACGCTTTGAAGGGTGAATATATTTTTAATGTTAAAGTATGGTATGCTTCTTCAGCTCCTGCTGGCGGAGTTCAGGACTCTCAATACGGCAATACCCAGAAATTCTATATCAAAGTTAAGTGATTCAAGTTTCAACCAACTTTAACTACCAAAGATTTATACTTCAATACTCAAGCTGGTCTATAAACTTCAAGAAGGGCGTCAATCACATCTTTCGGCGTGGCTCCTGCTTTTGTAAAATCATCTATTCTGGCTTGAGTTGCTGCTTGATATGGCGGCCGCAGGTTTCCAGTTATCTGTTTCAGCACCAATTCTGGATCTTCTCCCCGAGCCAAACGTTGTTGGGTCAGTTCGTGTAGCCTGGCTAAGTTCTGGGTATAGTTGCTCTCTGGAGCATTCTCTCCCCGGCTCCAATCTCTTTCCGCAGTATGATCCTGTTTAGCCTGTTCATTTATTCCGCTCATTCTTCGCATAAACTCAACTCTTTCCAATCTGATGTATGTCCTGATAAATTCCTCCCTGCAAGATTTATATTTTTTTATACTGTTTAAAACATGATTGTTTGTGTCTTTTGGTATATTTAATAGTTGTGAACTTAGAATTAATAATTTTTAGTTTGGATTAATGAACTTTAACGCCTATTATTTCATGATAATAATTCCTGCAGAAATCGTTTAGGATCTTTCGCTTTTACCACCGCATGCGCCATCAGCACTCCTTCCGTGCCTAACTTTAAAGCCTGCCTTAAGTCCGCTTTGGAATGCACTCCCGCTCCGCATAAAACTTTGGTTTTCGGTGAAATTTTTTTCACTAGTTGCACCGCTTCCATAATTATCTTCGGCTGGGATTTGGTGACCGAAACCTCTCCACCTATCAGCTCCTTCGGCTCATAGGCCAGATAATCTGGATGCAGTTTAGCGATGGCTTTAACCTCGCTTAAATCAGCAGCGCAGATGATGGTCAGCAGACGCTGTTTTTTACAGGCTTCTTTAGTCTTTTCGATCAGTTTTAAAGGCAGTCGGTGTTCAGAATGGTTGATTAACGCTCCTATCGCTCCGGACTTCTTCAGTTCTGCCGGGATGATCTCGCCGGTATGGGCTCCATAATTTTCGGCATCGACATACTGGGCCAAGACTTTTAATTTTGTCTTTTGGCTGATCTCTTTCAGGGCTAGCGTGGGAGGAGC
>DATDXK010000082.1:0-5586 GCA_035289345.1 Candidatus Nanoarchaeia archaeon | reverse complement strand
CCATTAAATCTTTTGTAGCTGTAGTCAATAATCTAGGCTTAACGTTAAAGGACAACGTGTCTTCAATTCTGATGCCGCATCTGCCTTTAAGATAAATTCCTGGTTCAATGGTAAAGGTCTGCTTATTTTCAACTTTAGCATTTTTAGCAGAGAAAACTGGCGCTTCGTGAACTTCAATACCAATGCCATGGCCTAAAGAGTGGACAAAATATTTAGAATAGCTGCCCAGGACTTTCCTGGCCTGAAAGTCTAACTGTGAAAAAAGCCTGTTTTCACTGATGTGATTGATGACTGACTGTTGGCAAGCCAGAAGGAGATTATAATTAGATTTTTCTTGTTTAGTTGGTTTTCCTAGAAAAACAGTCCTAGTCATATCGGCGCAATAATTCTTATAGCGGGCTCCAAAATCCAGCACCAAGAAACCGCGCTTTAATTTCCCAGTGCCAGTGAGGTGGTGTGGCGTAGCCGCATTTTTGCCGGCAGCTGCAATGGTCGGGAAGGCTAAGTCTGCTCCGGAACTTTTCATTTCTTCCTCCAAGAAAGAAGCTATCTGCCGTTCTGTGTCTAATTTGCCTGCTGACAATTTATTAACTGCTGCTTCATAAGCATTGGAAGTAATCTGGCAGGCTTTAGAGATTCTCATCAGCTCTTCCGGAATTTTTTTAGCCCTTAAACCATTGATTATGGGAGAGATATCAATAAAGACTGCTTGAGGGAAGATTTTCTTAAATTTTTCAAAGTAATCAAGAGTTAAATGGCGATAATTTATCCCAATCTTCTTAGCCGCTGGCGCAGCTATTTCTTTTTCCCAGGTTTTTGTTAATGGCAAAGTGCTGATGCCCTTAGGCAAAGGCTGCGGCTGATCCAGCTTGGTGACCAATAGCTGAGCCTGATTGGTGTAAATGCACAAAATGACCTGAGAAAAAGTTTGCTGGGTGAAATAAGTTATATTTGGATCTGAGCCAACCATGATAGATAGGTCAATATTTTGTTTAAGGAGCGTAGCCTGAAATTCTTTAAGCTTCATGATTTATTGGAAAGCGATTATGCTTAAAAAAACTTCCTTTCAAAAAGATTATAAACCAATAAAAAATGCTTAAACTTATGCAAAAAATCACTTTGCCCAACGGCTTAACGGTCATCCATCAGCCCAAAAAAAGCAATTCGATAGTGGTAGAGCTGCAAGTTAATGTCGGCAGCAATGATGAAGGGGCGGAAGAACGTGGCATTTCCCATTTTTTAGAGCATTTATTGTTTGAAGGAACAGAAAAGCGGCCCACCAACCAGTTGATCTCGAATGAAATTGAAAGTATCGGCGGCGACTTTAATGCTTATACCACTAATGAGCGAACCTGCTTTTATGTGAAGGTGCTGAAAAAGCATTTTGTCCTCGCTGCAGAAATCATCAGCGACATCATGCAGCATTCTTTATTTAAGGAAGAACATATTGAGCGTGAAAAAAATGTCGTGATGAAAGAAATTGACATGATCAACGATGAGCCCAGATTCTATCAATGGCTTTTTTTGCAAAAAAACCTGTTCAAGAACCACCCCTGCCGGTACCCTACGTATGGGGATAAGGCCATAATTAAGAATTTAACCAAACAAAAGATTTGTTCATATTTTAAAAAGCATTACCGACCTGAGAACATGACCCTTTCAGTAGTTGGAGATGCTTCTGGCTGGAGAAGAGTTATTGCTGAAAAGTTTATTATGGAGCGAGGCAATAAGACCAGCCAAAAAAAAGTTAAGGAATATTCGGCAGGCAAGGGGCAAGTTGTCAGGGAGAAAAGAAAAATTAGCAACACTTATACCGTAATTGGCTTTAAAACTGTGCCCAGGTCGCATCGTGACTCTTATGTCCTAGAAGTAATTAATGGAATCCTCGGCCGTGGGCAAAGCGGCAGGATGTTTGCCGAAATCAGAAGCCGGCATGGCTTAGCTTATGATGTCGGCTCACAAAACATCGGAGAAATAACTTACGGTTATTTTGCGGTATATGCAACGGTTGACAAGAAAAACGTTAACCTGGTAAAAAATCTAATTGATGCCGAGATCGGCAAATTAAGACAAGTGACAGAAAAAGACTTGCAGGAAGCTAAATATTTTATCGAAGGCAATTACCTGCTGGAATTGGAAGACACTCAAAAAGTTGCCGACCAAATCTTATTTTGGGAGCAGGTAAGCAAGGCCAGCTTGATGAATTCTTTTGTAAATCAGGTTAAAAAAGTGACGGTTAATGATGTTAAAAGAGTAGCCAGCAAATATTTCCGGAAAGGAACCCTGGTGGTGCTGGAGGGAAAATGAAGGTTTTAGTTTTTGAAACCGATGAACAAGCAGATTATGACCTAGAAAATTATATTCAACATAACGAGTCCTTCTTTAAGAACTATAGTGAGATTGCTAACAGAGAGACAACTGCAGGAGTTTCTGAATTTTTGCATGCTAAAAATGCGTAGTTGAGAAACCGCCTCTTTTGAAACCTCGTCATTTATGGCGAGGTGAGGCGGTTTCACGCATTTTTATCATTTGCCTAAGATGTTAAACACCATTACCTCCTTTAAATATACCTGTTCTAGGGGGTTGACTCAACAGGAAATAGAAGAAATTGAAAGATTATATGGGGAGTTGAAGGATTGAACAAAAAGATTATCCACCATACCCTTCCTTAGCCACCTTCTCCAACCTCTCTTTCTGCTTCTGTAATGGCCCCAATAATTTATTAATCTCTTTAGCCACAGCATTCTTTAAGTCCAGCGGATGAAGTTCCTTCCTGATGAAAGCATTCTCGACATCCGGATAGTTTTTAAAGATTAAATCTCCGCCAAACTTCTGCTGGCGCTCGATGATTAAAGAATCTTTATTATCACTTTTTAAAACCATAATTACATGCTTAAGAAAAGCTAAGACGCCATTATCTTCAACAATTCCTTCTTCACAATAAGCCCCTCTTATCTTTTCCTGAACCGTTTTTTCATCATCAAGCAGATCTATTTTTGATTTAGGGTCTGAAGCTGACATCTTTTTGCCAACTAACCCCGGGATTAAAGGAGTCATGACCTCAATTCTAGGCTTATACTTTAATTTGCCCAAATTCTCGCGGGCAAACATCAGAATCTTTCTTTGGTCTACGCCTCCATACTGGATATCCACCCCCAGATATTCTTCATCTAGAGCCTGCATTAGGGGATACATCAGCCCGCTTAATTTAGGATTGTCACTGAATTTAACAACCTCCGAGCCAGCGCGGCGAGCATCATTAACCGAGGTGTAAGTAGCTAATTTGAAAAAATCAAGGAGATACTTCTTATCTAATTGAAAATCTGAGCCTTTAACGATTTCAAACTGCTTAATATCGGCTCCAATGGATTTAAACATCAAAATAATGCTATCCTGATAATATTGAAATCTGTGTTCCAACACTTCCCAGGGAGTGTTATCTAACGCTCCATGGATGTCAGCTAATAATAATTTTACTTTAAATCCGGCCTTGAGAAAATCAGCTAATTTTAAGACGGGTACAAAATAGCCGATATGCGGCCTACCGGTGATCGACCAGCCTAGGTAAACTGAAGGCCTCTTTTTTTGCTTTAACAGAATTTTAAGCTCTTCCTCCGTAACTATTTCTTTGGTATTACGTTTAATCTGCTGAAAACGCTGTTCGAGGTTCATAAGCTCTAAAAAAGCTAGTAAGTTTAAATAATTAACGAAGAATGTTACCCCTACACTAATCTATGAAGCTAAAGCAGGCACAATCAGAAAAGCAAGTGATTTTTGGATACTGCAGATAAATATAAATAAAGCCCTTAAATAACCGTGCTTAGGTAAAACTAAGAATGGTAAAAGCAATTTTATTTGATTTTTGGGGAACGCTGGTAGAAACGGGGGAATGGAGCCCGCTTAAGCAGATCAGGGTAATATTAGATCTACGGCTTCCCTGGCCTGAGTTTATTAACAAGCTGGAAAAAGTCATGATGACCAAGCCGTTTAACTCCTTGCAGGAGATGTTTGAAGCCGTTCACCATGAATTTAATCTAGAAGTAGACCATTATAACATTGAAAAGTTAATCGGCATGTGGAATAAATCGTGGATGCTGGCTAAGCCTTACCTCGAGACCATAGATGTGTTAACTGCTCTGCAAAAGAATTACACCTTAGTCTTAATATCCAATACTGATAATATTTCCTTACCGCATGTGCTGGAGAAGTACGGCTTGAAAAAATATTTCCAGAAAATGTTCTTGTCTTTTGAATTAGGCTTGATCAAGACTGACCGGCCATTTTTAGAATTAGTCTTAAAACAATTAAGGTTAAACCCTAAAGACTGCCTGGTAGTAGGTGACAGCTTGGAAAGCGACATCGCGGCTGCTGAGCAAGCCGAAATTAAGGCCATCCTTGTAGATCGGAAAGGCACCCGGAGCTATGGGCATAAAATTAAAAACTTAAACGAATTAAAAGGCTTGTTAGGATCAATTTAGAATTAAAACCTGTAAAATTAAAAATGATTGAAATTACTTTCCTGGGAACAGGATGCATGCAGCCCACTAAAGCTAGGAACCACTCTGGAATTTTATTAAGTTATAAAGCGGAAAATATTCTGCTGGATTGTGGCGAGGGCATCCAGCGGCAGATGAGGCTGGCCGGAATCAAGCCAGCCAAAATAACCAGGCTGCTGATCAGCCACTGGCACGGAGATCACGTCTTTGGGATACCTGGATTAATGAGCTCCATGGGCGCTGATAAGCCCGATAAAATGCTAAAAATATATGGGCCTGCAGGCACCAAGAAATACTTGAAGCATCTCTTTCAGTCCTTTGCCGCCAAAAGCATCATTGATTATGAAGTTAAGGAAGTAAAATCGGGAATATTTTTTAAAAATGATGATTTTGAGCTGGAAGCTCAGCCCTTAAAGCATTCCGTAGACTGCCTGGGCTTTAGTTTTAAAGAAAAAGACAAGCGAAAAATCAAAATTGATCTGGCTAACAAGTTAGGGTTGGATGGCTTAAGCCTGGGCAAATTACAGCGTGGGAAAGCTGTTACTCATCAGCATAAAAAAATCAAGCCTAATGATGTTAGCTATAAAGTTGCAGGAAAAAAAGTAAGTTATATTGCTGATACCGTTCCTTGCCGAGGTGCAGAAAAACTGGCCCTGGATGCAGATTTACTTATTTCCGAAGGGACGCATCTGGATGAAATCAAGGAAAAAACTGAACGATACATGCATTTAACTGTTAAGCAGGCTGCCTTGATTGCTTCTGAGAATAATGCCAAAAAATTAGTGATTACTCACTTAAGCCAAAGGTATAAAGAGCCCACTGAAGTTTTGGCTGAAGCCAAGATTTATTTTGATAATGTAGTGGTGGCGGAAGATTTCATGAAGATAGGGGTGTAACCTTTGATCATTGCTGTCGGCTCAAAAAATCCCATTAAAATTGGGGCCGTTGCTGAAGCTGCAGCTTTATATGCCTCTTTAGCTGAGGCAAAAATAATTGGCATGGAAGTTAGCTCTGATGTTTCTGAACAGCCAAAGGATATAACAGAAACTATCCATGGAGCGATAAAAAGAGCTATGAAGTCTTACAATTC
>DATDXK010000081.1:0-8491 GCA_035289345.1 Candidatus Nanoarchaeia archaeon | reverse complement strand
AAATTAAAGGAATCAATAACCCGCGAGTTAGACCAGACCAGTTATGATGAGCAGCGTTGGCAGGATGAGGGTGGCCAAGGAGTATAGTGAGTAATAAAATGGAGGAAAATAAAAATGACCTATCAAGAACAAAATTTCAATCAGTTGCGGGGGATGCTTGGTTTTAGTGATAAACTGGTGGAAACCCATTTAAAATTATACAGTGGCTATGTTGCCAATACTAACAAGCTGCTGGAGGCATTAAAAACTCTGAAGCCGGGAACTCCGGAATGGTCTGAGGTTAAAAGAAGGTTTGGCTGGGAATTTAACGGCATGCGGCTGCACGAGCTTTATTTTGGCAATATGAGCAAGAAAAAAACTATCTTGCCGGAAGATTCAGAATTGTTTAGGCTAATCGTTAAGACTTATGGTGCCAGGCAAGCCTGCCATGATGATTTTGTAAATACCGGCAAATCGCGAGGCATCGGTTGGGTAGTCTTAGCTTATGACCAGGAAGCAGATAAATTATTCAACTTATGGATTAATGAGCATGATGTAGGCCATTTAGCTGGAGCCATTCCCCTGCTGGTGATGGACGTTTTTGAGCATGCCTTTATCACAGATTATGGTCTGGATCGGGCAGCTTACATCGATGCATTCGTTAAGGCTATTGATTGGGATATAGTGCAGAAAAGGTTTGAGAAAATATAGATCATGTTATGGATAAAGCAGTACATTATTAGCATTATATAGCTAGTCTGATCAATTATCGAACTAACAAGGGCCACTAGCTATATATAAAAATGGCTAAAAAAGTTTTATTATGCAAAAAATTTCGCTGGGTGTAAAACCCCGCTCTTTAGGGTGAAATTTTTGCATGCTAAAAATGCGTAGTTGAGAAACCGCCTCTTTTGAAACCTCGTCATTTATGGCGAGGTGAGGCGGTTTCACGCATTTTTATCATTCCTTATATTTTTTTAGTTAAGGCCGTCCAGGCATAGCCGGCAAACCCGCCGCCGTAAAGCCAGGATTTAGCTGTGGGCAGAAACAGTTTGCCATCAGAGCTAGTGAAATGAACCTCATCAAACTCGTGGCTGGATTCCCCGCGGGTAAGCTTGATTCTTTCGCTGAGGTCTTTTATTGATTCAGCAAATAAGGAGTCCTGGTTAAGCCGGGCCACATTCAGGCTGGCTTCAAAATTGACCCATTCGCCATTTTCTTTCAGCTGCAGCCACATATGCCCCAACCGGTCCTTAAAAATCGGCGGGCCGGCTACCCCCCGGGTATATCCTAACAAATAATCCCTGCTGCTGGATCTTACCAGCCGCCGATACATGTCATTGACAACGATTGGATAGAGCTCACAGGCATTCTCATCTTTTTCATTTAAGCCGTCAAAAACGATCTGTGATGAAGCTTCCAGAAAATCCCTGGCAGTATATCCAGCGCGCACCTGGTCGCGCATTCCATTAAAAGTGACATAATCATTAAATATCTGGCCAATATCTTCTGACTTGGCGGTGAGCCTGGCGCTCTCAATGGGCGGATAACAGCTAAAATTCATAACCGCCAAGGCTAACCCAGATCTGATTAATTGTGTGGTTAGGCGCGGGTAAGGTTTCCCTAGCTGGAAAAAATTGTTTTTTAAATCAGCAGCAGTTATTTTCAGCCACTTATTTAACGGATGCTCTCTCTCCTGCGTTATCTTTACCTTTTCACCATTTTCTGGGTCATAGGAATATAAATCACTAGCCGTATAATAGTCGTACAGCTGCTTAAAAATGTTTTTTTCCCGCTGTCGGCCAGTGGTTACAGCCTCATCAATGGACTTCATTATCAAATAGCAATTAAGTTGGTATTTAAAAAGAATTCTATACAAAAATAATATATTCCGAAAGACCTAAGTCTTTAATTATTATTGTAAGATCTTTTGGAATATACCAAAATCCACAATTTTTAGTATATATCAGCCAACCGGCAGAAAAACCATGCTCAACAAAAGTATCACCTTAAAATATTATAAGCGCCTGGAGATCCAGCGGGAATTAGTCCAGCATGCGGAAAATAAGGAAGTAGGCCTGCGCTATAATGATAGTTTTGGCTCACGCCCAGATATCCTGACTTATCCCCGGGATGTAATTGAGCTGGCACTTAAAGGGCTGACTTCTTTTCATGCCAGCGAGGAATTGTGGGAAAACCCCTTAGCTTTAAACAGCAATTTAAGCAAGAAAGAGCTAGACCAATTAAGGCTCGGCTGGGACTTGGTGCTGGATATTGACTGTGCGATCATGGAATACAGCCGGATTTGCGCGGACTTGATCATTCAATTTCTTAAATACTGCCAAGTACAAGATGTATCCTGCAAGTTCTCTGGAAATAAGGGCTTTCATATCGGCGTGCCTTTTGAAGCTTTTCCCAGGCAGGTCGGTGATAAGCCTACCCGAGAATTGTTTCCGGAAGCGCCTAAAAAGATCGCTTTCTATATCAAGGAAAACATTAAAGAGGAATTGGCCAAGCGCATTATGCAATTTGAGAATAACGATTTTAATGCCGTTAAGAATAAAATAGCTGAGCCGGACATCATCATCAGGCAGGAGATAAACAGTTATGGCGATAAAATCGCTAAATTAAACGTGGACACATTTTTAGCCATTGACACGATACTTATCTCTTCACGGCACCTGTACAGGATGCCTTACAGCCTGCATGAGAAATCCGGATTAGTCAGCCTGCCCCTGAACCCGGAAAAAGTATTAGAATTTGAGAAGCCGCTGGCCCAGCCGGAGAAAGTTTTAAGGCCACTGTTCGGATTTCTACAGCGAAAAGTCCAAGGTGAGTCAGCTAGAAGGCTGCTGGCCCAGGCTCTGGATTTTGAGGTTAAGCTGGAAGAAAAGATTGAAAAGAGAAATTTTGAAGAAATTAACCTTGAATCGCCAATCAAGGAAGATTTCTTTCCGCCCTGCCTGAAAAAATTGTTAAGCGGGATGGCTGACGGCAAAAAAAGAGGCGTTTTTGTCTTATCCAATTTTTTAGGGAAGATTGGCTGGAGCAAGGATGATATACAGAAATTTATAACTATCTGGAATGAAAAAAATCCAGAAAAATTAAGGGAAGTGTATCTTAAAGGGCAGTTAAACAGCTTCAGGCCTGGAGAAAGGCTGCCGCCAAACTGTTCTAATCGGGCCTATTACAAGGATATGGGCATCTGCCATCCCGACAGCTTATGCAGCAGGATCAGGAATCCAGTAAATTATACTATGCTGCGCTGGCGGAGCTGGCTGAGAGATCATGAAGAAAAAAAGTGAATAATTTATTTAAAGAAACAACCAAAAATAAGGTGATATGGCCGGCCTTGAAGCTAAGCTGAGGCATTACCACAATTATACTATCTCAACCTTAGCTGAAGCAATGTTAACTCTCTGGAGGTTGCCCTCTGCTAAGAGGGCAGAGGGGGAAAGGAAAAGCCAAGATGCTGCTTTTCATGACGCTACTGTTAATGACACTACTTTTTTAGAAGATACGATTAGAACTTCCTTGATGATGACTCTGCCTTTTGCCCAGTTGGGAATGGCTTTAACCATGCCGGTATTTGGCAGCGCCATGTTAGCCAGTAACGCCCTATCCTATGCTCATGAAAGAAAAATTAATGCTTGCCGCAAATCTATTTCAAAAACCAGTTATGAAACTAGCCTAGAAGCCTGTTCTGAAAAGGCAAAACCAAACCGTGCCCGGTCAACTATAATTGAGCTAGTAAAAAAGCCCAGGAACCTAATAAATAAAGCTAGTGTTTATGCTGCCAGTTATGCCTTTGCTGGAAGTTTAGCTTTACTCACCAACGCAGTTTTACCAGATAAAATCAATTATGATCCTGACTTAGTTAACAACCAGTTTTCAAAATGTAGTGTAACTATCAATGATAAGACCCATGAATTTGGCCTAATGGAAGAAGTTCATTTTTATAATTTCAGCTCGTCTGAATTCTCCAGGAGAGTTATAGAGAGCAATAAATTTACTGTCCTGTTAACCGAAGGCGTGCTGCCTCCGGCAGAAATTTCTGAGCGAAAGTTAAGTGAAAAAATAGCCGTGCTGGGTATGGCTCCACTGGTTTACGGAGCTGGCTGGAACCATGATTCTGTTCACTGGTTATTTAAGGATAAAAATAAGCCGGCAGTATATCTGGAAAAACGGGCCGACGATGGCAGCATAGAAAGACTAGGAAATATTGGCGGCGTGGCGATGGGAATTCAGGGAGCAATGATGATGGCGGCAGCTCCGGCAATTTATTTTACTGCGCTTCCCTTCAGGTTTTCAAAATATCCGGAAGCGGCTAACTATTTCAGTGGGATATTTTCTGAAACGGATGATTTGATGTCAGCTAATGCCAGAACTTATTTCTTAGACCATTCCAACGAGAAACCACTATTAGTTTTGGGAAAACTGCATGCTAAATCATTCATCAAACTGCTGGGAGCAGATTGCCTGGAACAAGCGATATCTTTATAAATAAACTGTCTTTCAAAGAAAGATCCAGTCCGAGTTCACGCGCTGAAGGACTATAGTGCTGTGAATTCTCTCTTAACATGAACGATAAAGAATACAAACACATTGTGCGGATTGCCAATATTGACCTGCCGGGCGATAAAGTAATCCGCTTTGCCATGCAGAAGATCAAAGGGATTGGTGTTAACCTGGCTGACGCGATCTGCGCTGTCTCCAAAGTAAACAAGCATGCCCGGGCCGGAGAATTGTCTGACCAGGAAATTTCTAGCATTAATCAGTCCATAGCTAACCTGGCAGAACACAATGTCCCTTCCTGGATGTTTAACCGAAAAAAAGATTATGAAACCGGCCGGGACCTGCATATTATCACCGGCACATTGAGTTTCATGCAAGATAATGATCTCAAGAGATTGAAGAAAATAAAATCTTACCGGGGAATAAGGCATATCAAAGGGCTGACAGTGAGAGGCCAGAGGACCAGGTCTAATTTCCGCCGAAATAAAGGCAAGGTTGTCGGCGTCAAGAAAAAAGCTGCTGCGCCTGCTGCCGGCAAGGATAAGAAAGAAGCTAAGAAATAGAAAATAGAGGCCATTGAAAAATAATAAGACCATGGGAGACCCAAAAAAATTCAAAAAGAAGTACTGGACTCAGCTGCATCCTTGGAATAAAAATGCTATTGAAACAGGAAAAAAGCTCAAGCAGGAATACGGCTTAAGAAATACCAAGGAAATACTTATTGCCAACTCTTTTTTAAAAAGGTATAAGACCATTGCCAAAAAGCTTACGGCCCATAAAACTGTTCAGAAAGAAAAAGAAAAGTCGCAGGTCTTAGGCAAGCTTTCTAGATTAGGATTGCTGCCAGCACAATCAGAGCTGTATCAAATCTTAACCTTAGTGGTTAAGAACATCTTGGAAAGAAGGCTGCAAAGCTTAGTCTACCGGAAAGGCCTGGCCAGAACCATGAAACAGGCCCGACAGTACATTATTCACCGCCATATCATCATTGGTGAAGCGGAAATAACCTCGCCATCTTACCTGGTAACACTGGAAGAAGAAACTAACATTAGGTTTAAGCCGCGATCAGCTCTGGCCTCTGAAGACCATCCAGAACGGGTACAGCAGTCAGTAGAGTCAGTGAATGATGCTTCACAGCAAACTATCGTTGAAGCTAAAAAAAGTGGAGTGTCGGAGCCATGAGGCCGATCAGAAATAATTACGAACGGGACCATTCTGCCGACGCCAGAAAGATCCGCTGGGGCATTGCCCACATTTATTCCAGCTATAATAATACTATTCTTACCGTTACCGATATAACCGGCACGGAAACCATCGCCCGAACCAGCGGCGGGCAGATGGTCAAGCAGGACCGCCTGGAAAGTTCGCCGGCAGCGGCCATGGCCCTGGCCAAAAAAGCTGCCGAGATCTGCTATGAGAAGGGGATTAGCGGGCTATATGTCAAGGTGCGAGCCAAAGGCGGGCATAACGGGCCCAAGACTCCAGGTCCTGGCGCACAGGCTGCCATCAGGGCCTTGTCAAGAGCAGGCATCAGAATCGGCAAAATTGAAGAAGTTACTCCGGAGCCGCACAATGGCTGCCGAATGAAAGGCGGGCGGAGAGGCCGGCGGGTTTAAACTATGGCGATTAAATTAGAGAAATTACGTGAAGAGAAGAAAAAAGGAAAATTATCATTATTAATCAAAGGCAGCGATGAAGTGTTTGCCAATACTATTAGAAGAATAATTATAGAAGAAGTTCCCACTCTGGCCGTGGAAGATTTGGAAATCAAGGACAATAATTCGGCCTTATATGATGAAATGCTTGGTTTACGAATAGCTCTGACGCCCATTAAAACCGATTTAAAGAGCTATAACCTCAAACAGCAATGCAAATGCGCTGGCGCAGGATGCGCACAATGTGAATTAACCTTGACCATGAAAGCTAATAAAAAAGGATGGGTTCTGGCCTCTGAAGCCGTAAGCACGGACCCAAAATGCACTTTTGTTTATCCAGAAATGCCGCTAGCCAAACTGATATCTAAACAGAAAATCGACTTAACCATGAAAGCTGTCCTGGGGCAGGGAAAAGAGCATGCCAAATGGTCTCCTGGAACAGCTTTTTACAAAAAAGAGCCGGTCATTACTGTAGGCAAGGTGCAAAATCCAGAGCTGTTGGCCCAGAAATGTACCGACGGAGTGTTAGAAATCTCCGGCAGCAAGGTCAAGGTCAATCAGGAGAAATTATATGACAGCCATCTGCTGGAATTATACAGCGAGCTGGATAAGGGCATCGAGTTAAGCTATAGTGATAATATTATTTTTATTTTGGAAAGCTGGGGGCAGTTAAGCTGTAAAGAAATATTGCAGCAGAGCGCAGAAATCCTCTCTGAAAAAATAGATGCAATGGTGAATTTGTTATGAAACGTACTGGAACTACCAACTTTCAGCTGCAGCAGCTGATGTTAGAACTGGAGAACAAATCACTAGGCAGCCGGTTCTGGAAACGGGTTTTGACCGATTTGAGAAAGCCGTCCAGGCAGCGCCGAACAGTTAACGTTTACAAAATCGATAAATATGCCCGTGAAGGTGAAACGGTCTTAATTCCCGGGAAAGTCCTTAGTGTTGGAGATATTAACAAAAAAGTCCAGGTGGCGGCGGTTAATTTTTCCAGTGCAGCACGCCAGAAGATAGAACAGGCCCGCGGAACAGCACTGAGCATCCAACAATTAATCCAGCAGAATCCAGATGGAAAAAAAGTGAGGATACTGGGATGAAAATATATAACGGGGAAGGCATCATCCTGGGAAGATTGGCCTCGGAAGCGGCTAAAACAGCATTATCGGGAGAAGAAGTGCGGGTGGTTAATTGCAACAAGATAATTGTCAGCGGCAAAAAGACTAACACCTTCCAGATGGCTAAAGCAAGGAGAGACAGAAAAGGCTATCCATTAAAAAGCGCCAAGCATTCACGGCTGCCGGAACGGTATGTCCGCAGATCCATCCGTGGCATGCTGCCTTGGAAATTCGCCCGGGGAAGAGAAGCGTTCAAGAGGGTGATGTGCTACCGCGGCCTTCCGGAAGAATTTGCCGCCCAGCAGCTGATCAGTCTAGAACAGTCTTCGGCTAAAAAACTGCCTACCTTAAAATATATCACGGTCAGGGAAATTTGTAAAGCCATCGGCTGGAATGAAAAACTATGAAAAAAGTAATCGTGACGCAAGGAAAAAGGAAAAAGGCTCTAGCCAGGGCTAAGTTATATCCAGGAACTGGAAAAGTCATTATTAACGGCCAATCGTTAAGAAATTATAGCAATGACAGCCTGCGGTTAAGGGTTAGCGAACCGTTTATTTTAGCTGGAAGAAACGATGTTGACTTAGCCGTAACCTGCCGTGGCGGCGGCGAGAACGGGCAGGCTGACGCTATCCGCCTAGCAATTGCCCGGGCTTTAGTGCAGGATGACAAAAAATTAAAGAAAACTTTCGATGAATATGACCGGCTGCTGTTGGTTGCAGATGTGCGAAGAAATGAAACCTGCAAGCCTAACGATTCTAAGCCCAGGGATAAACGACAAAAATCATACCGATGAGGAGGCCTAAAACATGTTAATACCCATTCGTTGTTTCAGCTGCGGAAAGCCCGTAGGGCACCTGTATCAGGAATATTTAGAGAGATTAGAGCGCGGCGAGTCCGGAAAAAAAGCAATGGATGCCGTAGGCTTGGAGCGCTACTGCTGCCGAGCCTTGTTCCAGGGGCACGTTGACTTGATTGACGCGGCAGCTGAGTTTAAGAAAGGGTAGTAATTTTTACAATAAATCATGCTGAAAAACTAGTTGAGATTTATTATTTTAATCATCAGGGTAATGTTTACCGCTGGCAGCCAAAATAACGGAAATCTGTTCATTCGAGGCTAACCACGGACTTCGTCCATGGTTTTTCCGCCCCTCATCTTTAAACAGATTTTCGAACTAGACACAAGAAAGAGCAACGACTCTTTCTGTGCACAAAAATACTGTGGTA
>DATDXK010000080.1:0-2911 GCA_035289345.1 Candidatus Nanoarchaeia archaeon | reverse complement strand
GTACACAATAAAGCAACGACTTTATTGGTGCACCAGAAAAATCGTTGTTTTTCTGTGTGCAACGACTTCATTTCTGCACTGAAAATAAATCGTTGTTTATTTTCATGCGTCGCTCATTGATTAACACAGCTGGTGCGGAGCCTGGCAGTGACCGAGCCAAAGCGAGATTTTCTACAGAGCCAGTGGTATAGAAATACTTAAATATAATCATTCTAAATGGCATCAGATGTTTAAATTCATTAACTCCATTAATTCCATCAAAAAATGGCTCTCTTGGGAAAAGCCAGCCAAAGCAGAGACTGTCCAAATAAATGATCTTGATTCTTGGTTAAAACTTAAACTTTCCCAGATTGATTTCAATCAGGAGATTGCCGGTTTTTTTAACTTAATCAAAGAGGGCAAAATAGATTTAACTGAAAAGCTGTCTGCTCTTCAGCAAGCGGAGATGGATTTCAAAGAAAGCGAGAATCTTGACCCCAGGATCAAGAATATTGTCATTGGGCACAGGGATAATTATGTACGGCAGATGCAGATTTTTGTGGATAATATCCATCTGCCAGAAACTTCTCTTGATGTTAATGGCACCGGAACCGTGAACAGCCTGATAACGGCGATCGCTTTCAGCGCTGACTTGAACCAGCAGCTGGACCAGCTGGCAGCCAGGACGGTCAAGAGTTACCAGGCTGCCCAACACCTGTACTTCAAGCCGGTAGAAGAGGTATTTACAATTCTCGGGGAGATCAATCGGCAGGCAAAGAATTTTGAGCAGCAGCTGGAACAGAAAGGAATGAAAAAAGTTCAAGAGCTCCAGGAGATGATCGGACAGCTGGCCGAATTGCAGGAGAAAGAAGAGCGGCTGAAAAGAGAAGCAGGCTGGAAGGAACAGAAAAAAGAACGATGCTTAATTGGCAAGGAAAAACAACTGCAGAACATTGAGCGGCTTAAAAGCAGCAATGATTACCAGCTGTATCTGAGTTGGAAAGGACAGGAGCAAAAAATTAATGGTTATATCATTGAAAATCAGGATAAGGTCCATACTTTTTTTTCCAAGCTAAGCCGGGCGTTAAGGAAATATGAAAAAGTTGCTTCTGGGGCTGATCTAAATCTAGTCAAGGCTTATTCCGAGCAAGCTATCCAGGCTTTTGCTGATGACCAGCAATTAAAAATTGTGGAAATCTTGCCGCAGTTAGGCCGGAGCATAGAGAAAAATGAAGTTGTACTGGACGAGAAGCAGGCCCAGCAGGCGCAGGAACTGTTTGTTCAGGCAAAAGAGGGCTATCTATTGCAGCTTCATAATAAATTCAGCAGTTTAGGGCAAGAATTGGCTGAGCTTAAAGACAGATTAAGGAAAAGCGCTGTTGACAAGTTTATTGCTGAGGCCGAATACAAGCTGGACCATTTTAATGAGCAGATTGAGTTGGTAGACAAAGAACTAGAAGAGCTTAAAGCCAAGTTAGGGGCTTTTAATGAGAAAGAGCTGGCGGAAAGCATAACCAAGACGGTTAAGGAGATGTTAAAGATAGATGTGACGATAATTAAGAGTGATATTAAAAATGGAACGGATATTCAAAATTCACGGGATATCCCTTAGCTACAAATTCAAAAAATACCTAACCATTTGCTGCGGTTAAAGCCTACTTTCTTTCGAAATTTTTTATAGTTCTGTTCTAAAGCGGCAAGGGCTGGCAGCTTTTCTCCGGATAGAAACATCAAGGCAGCTCCTCCTCCGGTAGAAACATGGGTGAAGTTGTGGGCCAGATGGAACTTATTGACGGCTTCGGCCGTTTCCCCTCCTCCGCAGATTTTCATGCCTTCAATCCGGCCCAGAAACCGGCCGATCTCTTTAGTACCCCGGGCAAACTGGGCCCATTCATAGCGGCCTAACGGGCCGTTCCAGACGATAGTTTTGGCAGCAACCAAATATTGTTTAAACATCTCAATCGTTTTCGGCCCGATGTCCAAACCGACCTGGTTAATCTGAATCTGGTTATAATCGACTATTTTTATGGCAGCACGGGGGGCTAGTTTCTCGGCTACAACAAAATCCAACGGCAGGACGATTTTTTTTCGGTTTGATTTTCTGCTCAGGAGCTTCTTAGCCAGCCTTATCGATTCCGGGTCGACTTTGGAATTTCCTACTTTGATCCCTTTAGCCCGCAGGAAAGGGAAAGCCAGAGCTCCGCCAATCAGAACTTTGCTGGCCTTGTTCAGGGCTTGTTTAATTAACTTGACTTTGTCTAATTTTGCTCCGCCGATAATCCAGACGGCTGGCTGTTTCGGCTTAAGAGCCTGATTCAAATAATGGACTTCCTGCTCTAACTGAAATCCGGCCATGGCTGGCAAGAAATTGGTGATAGCCTCCATGGAAGCGTGCCGACGATGAGAGTTGGAAAAAGCCTCGTTGACATAAACATGGGCTAGACTAGCTAGAGAATGGGCAAAAGCCAAATTATTCTTCTCTTCTTCTTTGTAAAAACGCAGGTTTTCCAGGACAAAAATTTTTCCGTAGCTGCCGATGGCAATTTCGGTCTTAATGTCCTTGCCGATGCAATCATTTAACTTAATGATTTTTTCTTTTGGCAATAATCTCTGCAGTTCCTGGGCCAAGGGATCAGCTTTCAGTTCAGGAACAACCTTGCCTCCGGGCCGGCCTAAATGAAAGCCGAGGACGATCTTGCATTTTTTTTCCAGCAGGAATTTAATCGTCGGCAAGGAAGATCTGATTTTACTGTGGTCAGTAACCTGGCCGTCTTCAACAGGCACATTATAATCCACTCTCAGAAAAACAGTCTTTTTTTCGATGGGGAAGGTTTTTAAGTTGAAGGTATTCATTTATGATACTCTTTTTGAAAGTTTTTTAAGATTTGTTTAAATTTAATCTTTAATTTATGGTGAATTAATGTAGTTATTA
>DATDXK010000079.1:0-5163 GCA_035289345.1 Candidatus Nanoarchaeia archaeon | reverse complement strand
GGTGTAAAACCCCGCCCTTTAGGGCGAAATTTTTGCATGCTAAAAATGCGTAGTTGAGAAACCGCCTCTTTTGAAACCTCGTCATTTATGGCGAGGTGAGGCGGTTTCACGCATTTTTATCATTTAGCATTTTTAGTATATCGGGGGTTTATTTGATAAAATAAGGGTTAAAAATGGACTTGCTTAAAAAAATAAAATTTAAACTAGAACAAGCTTTGCCCGGCTCTAAGGCGGAGGTAAGAAACGAGTCTTCACAGCACTTGGGCCATAGTTCAGGCGGTGCGCACATTGGCGTTATTGTTTCTTATCCGGGCTTTAAAGGCCTGCCAATAGTGAAACAGCACCAAATGATTTATAAAATACTGGAGCAGGAGATGAAGAAAGAGATCCATTCGCTGCAGATAACTACTAAGGTTAATAACTACTAAGGTTAATTAGAGAAAGCGTATCGGTCGTTAAGATTGGCTATAATTAAAATGAACCAACGGCTAAAACAAAAAATACAGAATCTAATCAAATCCAGCCCGGTGTTCTTGTTCATGAAAGGAATGCCAGAACAGCCCCAGTGCGGGTTTTCAGCGCAGGTAGTGAAGCTGCTGAATGACCTAAGTATTAAGTTTGGCTCTTTTGATGTTTATTCTGATGAAGAGATCAGGCAGGGAATCAAAGAATTTTCTAACTGGCCAACTATCCCTCAATTGTTTATCAAGGGCGAATTCATTGGCGGCTGTGATATTACCAGAGAGCTGGCTGAGAATGGAAAGCTTAAAGATATGGTTCGTTCATAAGTATTGTAAGTTTGTTCATAAGTATTGTAAGTTTGTTCATAAGTATTATAAATCTTCTACAATTATCCATCTAGCAGTTCATGACAACCATCCTGGGAATTAAAACCAACACGGGTGAAGAAAGCATTGTTCTGGCTGCCGACACCAGAATAGGCATCTATGATGATAATGATGAGCTGTATGCCACCGAGAAGGCTTCTAAGATCAGAACTGGAAGTTTTTATGCTTTGGCCTTTTGTGGAACTGCTGATTCTTATTTGGAAAGCTTTTTTAATTATATCTCCAGAAAAAAAAATTTTCAGGAATTTGTTTCTTTTATCTCTCAGAGCAAAGAAGAGGGTGCGCCAAAAAAATTTTCCACCAGCCCCCTAGCTAAAGCAGTTAAGGAAAATTACTTTGAGGCCCTGAACTACCACAACCGTTTTTTGGCACAAAGAAATGATGGAAAAATTGATGATGCAGTAGAATTGGTGCTGGCGGTGAATAAGCCCTCACTGCAATTGTTTACAGTTGACGCTTTCGGCAACCTGAACGGTTCAAAACGGCCAGGAGGACTGGAATATGTCTGTGCTGGAGCTGGCGTAAGTGAGGTTCATGAATATTTTTCTCAGCAGGAATACCAGTCTGATGCTTTATTGAAAAACAATAAAGTAACTCTAGACCATATCAGTCTTCCACGGGCTCTGCAGATGGCGATCAGCGCCATAAACAAGGCTTCTCTAACTGATAAAGGAACGGGAGAGGTTGTAGATTTGGTAGTCTTGAAAAAAGATAAAATTGATGACCATAGCTCTAAGGCGCTAAAATCAATAGACCAAATCTATAAAAAAATCATTGAAAGGTATCAATAGCCAGTAATGGGCCGGCGTGCACTAAAATAGCGTGCACTAAAATTAAACACCTCTGTTTTAAGCTATATGGTATTAAATAAAAGTATTTATATCTTGTCTGGACTAAAAGGGGAATTATGGCTTTTAATCCCTCCGCTTTTGATTATCGGCCCGATACGATTAAAAGGTCTCTGGACCAATATATTTATGGGCAGGAAGAAGCCAAACAAATCCTTTCCGTGGCTTTCTGGCAGCATTATTCCAGATTAAAGCGGCAGCAGGAACAGCCCCTGGATCCTTTAGTCTCATCAAATAAGCCAAACGTGCTGCTGATCGGCAAATCTGGCACAGCCAAGACGTCTTTACCGGAAAAATTGTGTGGGCTGCTGGGTGTGCCTTACGCTCGCATAAATTCCACTTCCTTGTCCGAAGCCGGCTATGTGGGAGATAATACTTACGAGATCGTCCCTGATTCAATTTGGAGAGCCGCCAACCATAAATCAGCCCAAGTGCCATTTACCGTAGTGCACATTGATGAGATTGACAAGAAAGCGATATCCTTGGCTGATGATCATGACGTTTCCAGGGGCGCAGTACAAAATGATTTCTTATCGATTATTGATGGCAATAAAATGGCAACTAAATCTGGTGTGGTGATCGATACTGCACCAGTTCTGTTTATTGCTTCAGGAGCGTTTAATGGCATTGAAGAGATGGTTAAAAACAGGATCAGTTCCCTTGGTTTTAACCGTAATCAGCTCTCTAAAGGAGAATTAGTAAACCAGAAGCCAACAAGAGAAGATATCTTGAAATATGGAATGCTGGATCAATTAGTCAGAAGGTTTCCTAACATTGCTTACACCAAGCTGTATGATTATAACGATTTGTACCAGATTTTAAAATTAAAAAAAACCCCTTTTATCTCGGATGTAATCCGCGATTTTGCAGCGTTGGGAATTGCGGTTACTGTTGAAGACGAAGTATACCAAACCTTAGCTCGCCTGGCGGCTAAACCGGAAGGCAGCGGTGCCGGCGAACTGATGGAGTTGGTAAATAATAGTTTTAGAGATTATTTTTATGAATTGGGCGAGAGGCAAATTGAGGCAGTAACTATTGACCGAAAATTTATTGACGATCCGAAAGGAACTTTAGATAAAATTCTGCGAGATAGCAGCTTGAAGGAGCCGCAGGGGATAATACCGGCAAATAATCAGCTTAGGAAGAATAATAAACGGCCTAAGCAAAATAATAAAAAGCTAACCGGCAGGAAGGTTTGAATATTTATTGGATGAAACCAATTTATTTTTGGTTGGGAAATAATATTTGGATACAACACCTGAAAAACCACCCATAGCTTTTTAAATAACCGCCTTTTCTACAGGTGAAGCCCATGAGTTGGTGCCAATCAACGAGGTAAATTTCTGATTTATCTCCTTAATTTAAAATTATTGCGAGGTTCAAAAAATGACTGATCAAGCCAAAGTGTTAGAAATTGTGGAAATTGCCAGAACGACCGGGAAAATCCGGAAAGGGGCTAATGAAACCACCAAAGCTATCGAAAAAGGAGAAGCCAAGCTGGTAGTTTATGCTGCTGATGTTACTCCTAAGGAAATCATCATGCACCTGCCCTTGCTCTGCAAGGATAAGCATGTCCTGTGCGTGGAAGTTTCACGGAAAGAAGATTTAGGAGCAGCGGCCGGGTTAGCTATCGGCACGGCGGCAGTAGCCGTAGTTAATGAAGGCGAAGCCAAAGCGGCTTTGCAGCAATTATAATTGCGAATAATGCCACTAAAATAGTGGTGGCACTAAATAAAATAAGAATATTAAAATAAGAATATAACCATAACACCATCAAAATACAAATATGAACATTAATGAACATTATTTGAAACCATAATTTAAACCAGATGGAAAAAAAACCAGTTCCCAAAAAAATAGTAGAAGAAATCAAGGTAGAAGGGGGAGTAGTAGATTTTACCCGCGGCATTCCGGCCGAAGTCAAGGAAATTGTGGCTCGTGCCGGTGCTAGAGGGGAATTGACCCAAGTCATCTGCCAGATTCTGGATGGGCGGGACCAAGGCAAAGCCATCCGTAGAAATACCAAAGGGCCGATCCAGGTAGGTGATATGCTGATGCTGTTAGAAACAGAGATTGAAGCCCAGCGCTTAGGCAGCGGAAGATTTGGCGGTGGTGCCAAGGGAGCCAAGAAAAAATGAGTAAACGGGCTGGCGGGGGCGGTTTAGTGGAAAAGTTAGGTTTAGGGCATTTGCCTATTTATGTTGAAGAGAATTCTGATAATGGATTTGTGCATCGCCTGGTTAATGGCCGGTCACTGGGAAAAACCGTTAAAGATCAGGTTAAATTAGCTAAGCGGTTTAGTCCAGAATTAGGACTGTTGCCAATAATTGAATCCGCTGAAATTTATTGGAAGAATCTTGGATTTGATAAATCAATAGCTTATGTTTTGGGCTTAATTCAGTCAGAAGAGGATCCAAAGGACTTATTCCTGAATTATTCATCAGTAGCGTTTGCATTAAATGATATGTTTAATGTAGTTTCACCTAATCATTCAGAAATAGAGGATATAACCAAAATTATTGGATATAGGTCTTATAGTATAAGGTAAACCATGGCTAAATGCACATTTTGTGGAGAGCAAATTGAAAAAGGAACGGGAAAAATGTTTGTCTATATCAGCGGCAAAATTGCTAATTTCTGTTCCAATAAGTGCGAGAAGAACTTGTTAAAATTGAAGCGCAAGCCGTTAGAGACCAGATGGACGCAGGCTTACCGGCAGGAGCATAAGAAAATAAGCCAGGAAGTTAATAAAGAGGCCGGGAAATTATGATGGAGCGTTCCCTTATTTTGATTAAGCCCGATGGCGTTAAAAGAGGCGTAATGGGCAAGATCATCTCGCGGTTTGAAGATGCCGGCTATAAAATAATTGGCGCCAAGATGGCCTGGATAGATTCTGAATTTGGCAAGGAACATTACGCTGACCTGGGGCAGCGCAGAGGGCAAAAAGTGTTGCAGGTCATGTTAAAATTTATCACTTCCGGCCCGGTCATGGCTTTGGTGCTGGAAGGAATTAACGCAGTGGATGGCGTGAGAAAACTGGTGGGAGGAACTGAGCCAAAATCGGCAGCTCCAGGAACGATCAGGGGCGATTTTGCCCACGTCAGTTTTGCCCATGCCGACCAGCAAAACAAGGCTATTGAAAACTTGATTCATGCTTCTGGCTCACTAGAGGAAGCTCAACTGGAAACGGCCTTGTGGTTTAAAGAAGCAGAATTGCATAGCTATCGGAATGTGCACGAGGCGCACACGTTTTAAGCCTGACGGGCCCCGATATAATTTTCAGAGGCGACATACAATGGCAGAACGAATGGTGGACAAGGTCATGCGGATAACGCAGAAGCCAAAATTTATCAGGAATATCTGCACCAGCGCCCATATACACCATGGCAAGACTGCTTTTACCGACAACCTCCTAGCCGCAGCCGGCATGATGTCTGAGAAAGCTGCCGGCGACTTGGAAGCCGGGA
>DATDXK010000078.1:0-4693 GCA_035289345.1 Candidatus Nanoarchaeia archaeon | reverse complement strand
TTGACCATATATCCATCACCTCGAGAAAGAGTAAAATTAGCTAGCATATAGATATCACATTAAATTGACTTTATCTTAAAAAGAGTACGTATTTAGTTGCCGAGGCGGCCACCGCCTTATGCGAGCGGTTATATTAGCTCTCGAAAGCGTCTGCGGAGGGTATTGCCCCTTACAGGGAAGCGCCGCAGATCATTCTAAGCAGTGCTGAGCGAGTTGGCGTGGCCGCAGATAGTAAGGCAACTAAATACGTGCTAAAAAGAGTACGTATTAAGTCTGGGTCTTTAGCCTCGTGGTGTGAGCCTCTCCTCTTTAGACATTTAGCAAAAAGGAAGTGAAAAAATAAACAGGGATTTATTTTTGCATCTGAAATTAGGTAGTCTTCTTAATTTCGGGAGTTCCATGAGAAATTTTTGCCTTCACGTTACAGAATCACCGGCGAACCGAGCTAAAGACAAAAGAAGGCTTGATACGCAAACTCACAGAAGATTTATATAATTGCTCGTGCATATGCTGGCATATACATCTGTCGGTGGCCTTATGAAGGAATATAGAAAGCTTATCTCGTTTGGTAAAAATAGTTTTGTCATTTCTCTGCCCAAGGGGTGGGTTATCCAAAATAAGCTGCTGAAAGGAGATCTGGTGCACATAGAAGATGATGGCCATAACCTAGTGCTAAGCCGCAGCGATGCCAAGAATGAGGTCAAGGAAAAGTCTAAGGTGATCCTGGTTGATGGAAAGAATTTAGAGACCATCGAACGAGAGATTAATTCCTGCTACATTTTAAATTACCGCACCATCATCCTGAAAGGAGATTCCATCCGGAACAAAATCAATGAGCTCCAGCTGTTGTTTCATAACTTAATTGCCTTAGAGGTGATGGAACAAACTTCTAATTCCATCGTAGCTAAGGATTTTTTAAATATGGATAAAGTTTCTGTCGATGAAATTATCAGAAAAATGGATATTGTTACCAGAGCCATGTTCACTGAAGCCTGTGAAGATTTTACCGCCGAGAGTTATAAGAATGTCAATGACCGGGACAAGGATGTCAACCGGCTGTACTACCTGCTTTACCGCGCCGCGTTATATAACCTAGACAACCCCTTAAAGGGGATAAAGAATTTTAATATCAATTCCATCGACTTGGTTAATTACCTTTTTAGCGGATATTATATTGAAGGGATTGCTGATGAAGTGAGAAGAACGGCCCGCTACTGTTCCAAACTGACCATTGCGGAGGAAGAAAAAAAGAGCCTGATCAAGCTTCTCAACATCATCAGGACAAATTATCTGGAGACCATGAAGGTATTCTATGCCAAAAATATCGATCGGGCGCTGCATCTGGCCAGCCAAAAGCGTGAACTTAATGCTGAAATTGATTCTTTTGAAAAGAGAAATAATCGCACCGAGCATATTACCAATGCCGTGAGCCGGATGAGAAGGCTGGTCAGCTTCACCCACAACCTTGGCCGCTTGGTCTATCAAGGATATAATTATTTCCAGCCTCCTGATGGCGACCTCTTGAAAGGATAATCTTATAAATAGGTAGGCTTAGTTCTGTTACAAGCCAAGACTGCGGGGGTAGCTTGATAGAACTATTCTGTCAATTCCTTAGAGCAAAGCCTGGCCAAATGCGCAGGAGAACTATTAGTTCGGCGAAACTTAAGACCAGCGTGGACACTTTCATGGATGTGAAAGAGATCCTGTCCCTTAGTGGGTTCAAGAGTTCAAATCTCTTCCCCCGCACTTTCTAATAGAAAATTTAATAAACCATCTTCATAACCGAACTTTTAAGCACCGGTAGTATAACGGCTAGTAGTTCTAGTTGCAGTTGCATTAGAACGAGCAAATGTCGGCCTTCCAAGCCGATGATCCGGGTTCGAAAGCCAGTTACACTAGGCGAAAGGTACTTAAGTTGGGTGTTGCTTTGCTCAACTTAACAAACTGAGCCAAATAGTGTAACCAGTTCGAAAGTCCCGGCCGGTGCACTTAATCTTTATTCTTGTTGCATCCTGCTGACTTGCCCCCGAGTCTAATAGATTTAACTTGTTAGCTTGAGATTAAATGATTAAAATGGTGTTTAGTGTTTATTTAGTTATAGGGATTAAAATCGTCTAATCTGTCCAATCTAAAGATAATCTTTCTGTTTGTGGATTATAGTACAGGCTCAGTATAACTGGCGTTAGACCTGTAGACTGATCGACCATTCTTAGTGCTGGCTCTGTCCCTTGCAATTGTTTATCTGATAAGTTTTTAACGTAATCGCCCAGATTGATTATTTGATTTAGCGCCCCAACCAGCCGATCTACAGATGATCCTTTCCCACAAGAGGTAAACCGGTAATCTCGTAATGCTTTTGCCAGTGATTCTTCCATATTTTTTCTGTTTTCCATGTTAATCTCCCTCCAAAATAAAAGCGCCCCCGACCAGACTTGAACTGGTGACCTTTACCGGTTATTGCTAACTTGCGGTATCAGCCTAAAAGGTAACAGCTTCGTGGTCATTTAAGACACGCACGCTCTACCTGTTGCTCCGCGCTTATCGCGTCTAAGCTACGGGGGCACAGTATGCTTTTAAGCCAACTTCTTTATATAATTTACGTTACAAAAAGTTTTTTAATAAATTGATGAAAAAAGTTTACAAATATTACTCAAATTATAACGATTGTTATGCAAAAAATTTCGCTGGGTGTAAAACCCCGTCCTTTAGGGCGAAATTTTTGCATGCTAAAAATGCGTAGTTGAGAAACCGCCTCTTTTGAAACCTCGTCATTTATGGCGAGGTGAGGCGGTTTCACGCATTTTTATCATATTAATTTCAAAATTTAAATCGTTGGTGGAGAAGGCGGCAAAATAAATCTCTCCAAAACCTTTATATAATTTTGATTGATAATCTAAACACTTATGCTACGAACCAATACCTGCGGTGAATTAACAAGAAAGGATGAAACTAAGGAAGTAACGCTCTGCGGCTGGACTAATTCCAGAAGGGACCATGGCGGCATTATTTTTATTGACCTTCGGGACAGGTATGGTCTTACCCAAGCTGTATTTGACCCGAACCATAACCAAGAGACTCATTCTAAAGCTGAGAAACTAAAGCGGGAAGACTGCATCAAAGTGGCCGGCAAAGTAAGATATCGTGGGAAAGGGTTAGAGAACCATAATCTTTCCACCGGTGATATCGAAATAATTGTCGATGAGTTAGATTTGTTAAACAGCGCTGAGACCCCGCCAATCGAAATTGACGACCGCAAGGAAGCTTCTGAAGAGATGAGATTAAAGTATCGCTATTTAGACTTAAGAAGGCCCGTGATGCAGAAACATATTATGGTGCGCCACCAAGTTGTTAAAGCCTGCCGCGAACTGTTGGATGGCGAAGGTTTTATTGAGATCGAGACGCCGATGCTGGTGCGCTCGACTCCGGAAGGCGCCCGTGATTATCTGGTTCCGTCCCCCTTTCATCCCGGGAAAGCCTATTCGCTGCCGCAGTCGCCGCAGATCTATAAGCAGTTATTGATGGTTTCCGGGCTGGACAAATACTACCAGATTGCCCGCTGCATGAGGGCAGAAGATTCACGAGCGGATAGGCAGCCGGAATTTACTCAGATTGATATCGAGATGAGTTTTGTTGACGAGGATGATGTTTATGCTGTAGGCGAGAAATTATTTTCGCACATCATGAAGCAGGTTAAAGGCCTGGCCATTAAAACGCCATTTCCCCAGATGTCTTATGCTGAAGCGCTAGCTAAATATGGCTGTGATAAGCCAGACCTGAGATTTGGCTTAGAGCACGTTGAGGTTTCTGAAATAGTTCCTAAATCAGATTTTAGCGTCTTTAAATCAGCGGTAGATAAAGGCGGCATGGTCAAAGGAATCAATGCTAAGGGCGCGGGAATTAAATTTTCCAGAAAAGAAATTGATGCCTACATTGCTTATGCACAAAGTTTAGGCGCGGCCGGGCTGGCCTGGATGAAAGTTACTGAGCAAGGATTAGAATCTTCAATAACTAAATTTTTTAACCAGCAAACCCAGCAGCAGCTAATTAAAAAAATGCAGGCTAAGCCGGGTGATTTACTCTTCTTTTGCGCCGGAGAGGATAAATTAGTTAATAATGCGATGTGGAAAGTGCGGTTAAAGCTGGGTGAAGAGTTAAACCTAATTAACAAAGATGAATTTAATTTTTGCTGGGTTAACCAGTTTCCGCTGTTTGAATGGAATGCTGACGATGGAAAGTGGGAAGCCATGCACCATATTTTTACCATGCCACGTGATGAAGATTTGAAGCATCTGGAAGAAGATCCCAGCAAAGTGCGCGGCAAATTATATGACTTGGTGCTTAATGGCGTGGAATTGTCTTCCGGCTCGATCAGGATTCATAAGCCTGAAATTCAGGAAAGAGTGATGAAGATCATTGGCATGAGCCTGAAGGAAGCGCAGGCTAAGTTTGGCTTCCTATTGAATGCTTTCAAGTATGGCGCTCCGCCGCACGGCGGGTTTGCCCCCGGCCTGGACCGCTTGGTTATGTTGATAGAAAAATTAGATAACATCAGGGATGTCATTGCTTTTCCTAAGAATAAAAACAAGGAATCGCCCATGGACGGCTGCCCTTCAGACTGGAGCGCCAAGGACCTGAAGGAGAATTATTTGAAGCTGGACTGGGTGAAGAAATGAATTTGTAATACTCCAGCAAT
>DATDXK010000077.1:0-4639 GCA_035289345.1 Candidatus Nanoarchaeia archaeon | reverse complement strand
TATGAAGATCTAGATGGTGAAACTGAGCAAGAAAATTTTGATGGTGATGACTCTCGCTTAGAATTAGATAAAAACATACGCCCAGGCAGCCCGGTAACTATCACCTTTAAGGACATCGAAAATCTGTTTGATCGAGATTATGATGAGGATTCCAGCAGCCTGGAAGATATAACTCTGACCATTGAAGTTGATGATGAAGACATTTTTAAGGGTAATTTTGAAGAAGAGTATGACTTGGGAGAACTAACGGCTGAAGAGAAGGATGATTTTGAGGTAACTTTTGAGGTGGATGAAGAAGCTGATGAAGGAACCTACCAGTTTAATATTGAATTGACTGGAGAAGATGGGGAGGGTTATAGGCATACGCTAAAAACTGAGTTAAAGCTGGAAGTGGAAAGAAGCAGAGACAATCTTAAAATCACTAAATTTGAGATTTCTCCCGCCAGCCCTACGATCTGTGATAAAAATGTGATTTTTAGCACTGAAATAAAAAATATTGGCACCAGGTCGCAAAGCGGCGTAACGATTCAGTTATACAGCCCTACTTTAGAGATTATCCAGAATATACCTAATTTAAACTTAAACCGCTTTTCCAAGGAAGGACATTCCTATTCCAGAAGTTTCTCGATTGATTTTGCGGCTAAGGATTTAAAGCCGGGAAGGCACGACGTGGAGTTTAACGTTTTCATCAATGATGATGAGCTAGTTGACAGCCAGCGCAAATTGCTGGTAGTGGGAGAATGCGCTGGAAATAAATCAGCAGCTGAAAATGCTGACGCTGCTATTAACGCTCTTGAAGATAGCAATAAAGAAAATCAAGACGATGATCGAGAAGAGCAGCAGCTTGTAGAAAAAGATAAGCCTGAAAAATATAGTAGCAAAGTTGTTTCTTCCGGAAAAATAGTCCAGACCATAGAAGATCCTTACACCAGTGAAAATGTGCTGGTTTCCTTAATAATAATCTCCATCATCCTGCTCTTAGCAGTGATTACGATATTCACTGTAATTATCATTAAAAACAACAGCGAGGTTTCAAAAAAATGAAATTAAAACAAATCTTGGCCCTAATGTTTGTCGTGGCTATGCTAGCAGGCTCACTTAATTCAGTCCTAGCCGTTGCTCCCGGAGCAGCCCATAAACTAGTGGCAACAACCACAAGCACCCCCTATATTTTTCAAGTAAATGATTTTGGCTACAGCCATCCCCCAGCAACACCAGCTCACCTGTTTGATAGAGTAAGAATCAGTGAGTTTGGCGTAAGCGCAGCCAATAATAATGGCGCAGCTATCTTTTGGCGCGGGGAACTGCAGCAGCAAAATAGCACCGGCACCTGGAATACGCTGGCGCCAGCAACAAACTTTACTCCAGTTATACCGGTAAGTGACATCCAAGCTGGAAGGCTGCGGTTTGTTCCGGCTGCCGGAGAAACAGGGCAGCCTTACACTGCCTTCTCGTTCCAGAACATCGATGATAACGGAACTCCCAGCGATGCCAATGACGATTTAAGCTCCAATAATTACCGCATGACTATTAACGTCAATGCTGCGGCTAACCGGGCTCCTGATGCAGTGAATGACAATGCTACAGTTGCTGCCGGGCAAAATACCACTCTCTTGGTGCTAAGCAATGACAGCGATCCTGACGGCAATGCCCTAAGCATCATCAGCGTTACCCAGCCGGCTAACGGAGCAGTAAGCATTTTAAGCGGAACTACCCTTGGGATTGCTTATCGCAGCAATGCCGGATTTACCGGAACGGATACGTTCACTTACACTATCAGCGACGGCAGCCTTACTGATACTGCCACAGTTACAGTAGCCGTGGGACAACCAGCCTCCTCATCCCAACTGCTGCAGATTGAAAGAATCAAGATCAACGGCAAAACCAGCGGAGAACTGCTGCTGGATGAAGATAACGAGATTGAAGTAGAAATTAAAAACAATCTCAATGTTGATTTAAACGACGTGGAAGTCACAGTCATTATCCGCGACGTGGATGGCGATGACCTTGACGAGGATGCAGAAATTGACATTGACAGCCAAGATAAGGAAACTGTGGAGTTCACTTTTGACTTAACTAAGGAAAAGCTAGATAAGGACCGGTATACCATCGAAGTCAAAGTTGAAGGCACTGACCGAAATAATGTCAGATACACTGACACTGAAACTGTTACTGTTGACGTTGACCGGGAAAAACATCAGGTAGTGATTCAAAAAGCTTCACTGGACCGGTCATCCGTAGCCTGCTCAGCGCAAAGCGTCAATTTGCTGGTCAGGATTGAAAATGTCGGCAAAAATGATGAAGATGACGTGGAAATCCGGGTCTTTAACGAGAACCTGGATTTAGACCTAAGGCGCAGCAACATCGAGCTGGAAGATTTCGAAAGCAATGATAACGATTACCAAGTAACCATTCCATTGGATATTCAAGATGCTGAACCTGGGGAAGAAGTAATCAGGGTTGAAGTTCTCAGAGACGGCACCGTTGACGATCGTGAAGATGTTACTTTAACTGTTAATTGCAACACCAGAACAAAAGCTGCTGATTCTGACCTAACTGCTGGAAAAGACTTGATTAACGAAATCAAGAAAGGGCTAGAAGCCCGAAAAACTGGCAGTGAAACTGAAGTGGTCTCTATCAGGGACGGCAGCTCTTATCTGGTCCTATTAGGAATACTGGCTGGGCTAGCTTTCACAGCCGTAGTTCTAGCTCTGGCAGTTTTGATAACCAGAAAGAAAAAATAAACTTTTTTTAATTTATTTTTTTATGCAAAAAATTTCGCTGGGTGTAAAACCCCGCCCTTTAGGACGAAATTTTTGCATGCTAAAAATGCGTAGTTGAGAAACCGCCTCTTTTGAAACCTCGTCATTTATGGCGAGGTGAGGCGGTTTCTCAACTACGCATTTTTAGCATAATTTTTCTATCTGTTTTTCATTCATCATTTTTATTATCTCCAGATAATTTATTTTCTATTTTACTGTCCATAAACTTTTAAAGTAACCGGAATATATTCTGCATTATGAGAAATATTGAACGAATCGCTATCGAAAAGAGCACCGGTAAAACTTTTCTGGTTAAAGACCTGGACCAAGAGTTCCATACCGGCGAGGATATTATTGCCAAAAAACTTCTGCAGAAGGAAGGGTTAATCAGCTCCAGCAAGGGCAAAGAATATCTTGTTCTTAAGCCGCAGTTCAGCGACTTATGGAATTCTCTCCAGCGTGGACCGCAGATCATGATTCAGAAGGATATCGGCCTGATTTTAGCTAAAACTGGTATTAACCGGGATTCAGTAGTCGTGGATGCCGGAGGCGGTTCCGGCTCGTTATGCTTATCCCTGGCCAATATCTGTGGAAAAATAACCGTTTATGAAACCAATCCTGAACATTATGCCCTTCTGACTAAAAATGTGTCGCTCTTCGGGCTTAAAAATATGCTTTTGAAGCAGGAAAATGTCTATGAGGGAATTTCTGAGCAGGAATTAGACTTAATTACTTTAGACCTGCCCGAACCATGGCTGGCCCTCAATTCTGCAGAACAGGCCTTAAGATGTGGTGGCCATATAGTGGTTTACCTGCCCAATTTGCACCAAGTTAAGAAATATATTGACGCGGCAAAAAAAACAGCTATCAAAGTTCTGGAAATCATCGAACTGCTGGAACGAAAGTGGAACATTGATGACAAAATCATGCGCCCGGAGTTTGCCATGCTGGGGCATACCGGATTTATGGTGTTTTGCCGGAAGTTTTGAAAATGACGCTGATCTTAGCTGCTAAATCCTTGGATGGAATTTGTTTTTTGAGTGACACTAATCGGTTTAAATGTGCATTACAGGAGTATGATCATGTGCAAAAAGTTAAATTAATTTTAAATAGCGGCCAAAATATTGCTCTCGGAACATCTGGAACTTATTATTCTGCCGAAGACGTCGAACAGATACTGCGAGATGCCGTTAATTTAGACCTGTATGGGAATTATTTTGATAACATAACTGCTGGGATCAGGGCTGCATTGGATTATCAAAAGCATTTTCAATCTAGTGCAGTCTCTTTCCTTTTTGGGATTATTGACTCTTCTGATCCTAAACAGCAGATTTTTGTCTCTGAAAAAGGTTCTGGAACAATTACCGAGAGCAATTTGGCAGCGATAGGGTCTGGAGCTTACTACCTGGTTAGAACCGCTTTAACTGAAAAATATTGCTGTTCTGGCAAAGATGAAACTTTTGAAATGTTAAGCGAAGCGTTTAATCTGGCGTTAATACTTGATTCTGTTAATGAAAATATATTAAAAGGATGTAGAGCATCCCTATTAACTGAGAGAGGATTGGAAGAACAGATATTGCCTCCAGGAATAATACGTCTTAATGGTTATTAACTAACCACCATAATCTATAAATATCATTTTTATTTGTAGGCTATGGTTGAAGATTCAATAAAAACTACTTAACCAGATACCCGTCATTTTTCTTCAATAAAGCAATTGTACTTTTCAACTTAAACTCATTTTCAGCATAAACCGTGTATAGAACTTCGCCTTTAGAAATCTGCTCGCCGACATGTTTATTAAGGTACAATCCTGCCCCTTTATCCAAGGGCGTTCCAGCTATCCTAGCCAAGTGAGAAATCACCAAGTTATCTAT
>DATDXK010000076.1:0-5244 GCA_035289345.1 Candidatus Nanoarchaeia archaeon | reverse complement strand
TTAATCGGCGGTGTCGGTGCTAATAAGCGGTTTTGTGAGATGTTAAACATTATGTGCCAGCAAAGGAAAGCCCAATTTTATAATGTTCCAATGGAATTAGCCGGAGACCAAGGGGCGATGATTGCTTGGGAAGGCTTTTTGCGAAAAGAACAGTATGGCGATGAAGTAGTTAAGCCATATTGGAGAGTAGATGAGGTCGGCAAATGATTGTTTTTGATAAAATGGGCCGGCAAGGAGTAAGAATTATTTTTTAGGCGCACTTTCGGAAGCAATAGCTAACAAATGCTATACCCTACTTCGCTGGACAACCGATTTTGAAGCGTCGAAAGGAACCTCTTGGTCAGGGCCTCTTAAAGATAATAATTTAACCGTAGTCAAACCATTATCAGGATTACTTAAGTAATCATCTGCAAATTTCCAGGCCATGTCAATTGCATTTAGATATGCAATCCTGGAGTCCTCGGCAGAAATAGTTCTTTCTTCCCTAACATAATCCGGATATTTAACGCCATGGCCCCGAGAAACTCCGCAATTAATTCCAAAAATTGCCTGATATTCCATTTTCAAAATAAAACAGGGGTAGGATTATAAAAGGATTTGTGTATTGTAACAAGTGTTACGTGTATTGTAACGAGCGTTGCCGATTCTGGCAGTTAGAAAATTGATGCCTATGCAAAAATAGCAAGAAAACCATTGGCTTTAGTCAATGTCCACAAAAAAAGCAATGATTTTTACTAACAGGCATCAAGCCACCTAAAGTAGCGAATAGCTTGCCTTTCCACAGCGTTGATTTAGCTTGGTATCAAAACTGCATACTTTGCCCCAGAAACCTTTATAAACTTAAAGAGGCTCTAAAAAAATAGTGTTTTGTCGACGATAAAATTAACTTTAGATATGGTTAAATAAGAAGATTAAATAAGATGATTAAAAAAAGTTAGAATCACCTCCATTTACTCTTAACATGACTGAAAACATTACCCCCAAGCCAGCCTATGGTGCGGCCCAGATCATCGTACTGGAAGGTCTGGAGGCGGTAAGGAAACGCCCTGGAATGTATATTGGCGATACTTCTGTCAGGGGCCTGCATCATTTAGTATGGGAGATTGTTGACAATTCTATTGATGAGGCTTTGGCCGGATATTGCAATAAGATTAAAGTGTTTATCCACCAAGATAATTCCATCACGGTTCATGACAACGGGCGGGGCATTCCTGTAGATATTCATCCCAAATTAGGAATTCCGGCAGTTCAAGTGGCTTTAACCAAATTGCATGCTGGCGGCAAGTTTGATAAGGATTCTTATAAGGTTTCAGGAGGATTGCATGGCGTGGGCTTAAGCGTAGTCAATGCCTTATCCATTGCTTTAGAAGTCCAGGTAAAGCGAGACGGAGGCATTTTTCATCAGGCTTATTCCCAGGGGAAGCCCTTGACGGAACTGAAATTAACTGGCTCCAGCCTAGAAACAGGAACTACGATCCATTTTAAGCCTGACCTGGAAATCTTTTTAGAAACGGTATACCGCTATGATATTTTAGCCAAAAGATTGAGGGAACTGGCTTTCTTGAACAGGGGCGTAGAGATAGAGCTGGTAGATGAGCGTGAAAATGAGGCAAAAAGCGAATCGTTCAAGTATGAAGGCGGAATCAAGGAATTTGTGGAATATGTGGACAAGAATAAAATGCCTTTGCATGAAGTAATTTATTTTGAGAAGTCTAAAGATAACTCTGTCGTGGAAGTTGCTTTACGTTATAATTCAGGTTATCTGGAAAATGTCTTTTCTTTCGTTAACAATATCAACACCATTGAAGGTGGAACGCATTTATCGGGGTTTAAGACGGCCATCACCAGGATTTTAAATAATTTTGCCAAGGAAGCAACCAATGGCAGGCATGACTTGAAGTTGTCTGGGGAAGATGTCAAGGAAGGGCTGACCGCAGTAATTTCAGTGAAATTGCCTGAACCATTATTTGAAGGGCAGACTAAAACCAAGCTGGGGAATAGTGATGTGTTTGGCATCGTCAGTTCAGCAGTAGGAGAAGCGTTGGAAACCTATTTTGGCGAACATCCACTTATCATTAAGATGATCGTAGGCAAGTGCCAGGATGCAGCTCAGGCCAGGGAAGCAGCCAGGAAAGCCAGGGAATTAACTAGGAGGAAAGGGGCTTTGGAGGGCGCTGGTCTGCCGGGGAAACTGGCTGATTGCAGCAATCGTGATCCTAAGTCCTGTGAAATATATCTTGTGGAAGGAGATTCCGCCGGTGGAAGTGCCAAGCAAGGCCGCAACCGGGAATTTCAAGCCATCTTGCCGTTGCGGGGAAAAATCCTGAACGTGGAAAAAGCTAGACTCCATAAAATCATGGAAAATAATGAAATCATCTCCATGATTACGGCTTTAGGCACAGGCGTTGGTGAAGAGTTCAACCTTTCCAAATTGCGCTATGATAAAGTAATCATCATGACTGATGCTGACGTTGACGGCTCGCACATCATGACCTTATTATTGACTTTCTTCTATCGGCACATGAAAGAGCTGGTGGAAAAAGGGCATGTCTATGTGGCCATGCCGCCATTATATCGATTGCAAAGCGGCAGAAAGGTGGAATATGCTTATACTGAGCAACAGAAAGACCAGCAGGTTAAATTGCTTGGCGGTGAAATTGGCATTCAGCGGTATAAGGGCCTGGGGGAGATGAATCCGAAACAGTTATGGGAAACGACCATGGATCCGCAGGCCAGAACACTTAAACAGGTTGCTGTGGAAGATGCCGTGGCTGCCGACCAGATGTTCACGGTATTGATGGGTGATGAAGTGGAGCCGCGGCGGGAATTTATCCAGAAGCATGCTGCTGAAGTGGTTAATTTGGATGTTTAGCTTGCTGTTGGCGTTTAACTAGCAAGGATAATTTTTCAAAATATGATAACACTGAAAGCATCGGCTTCATCCAAAAGTAAACGCTAAAGCTACTCGCTCAGCGCTTCTAAAACTGAATAGAACTGAACCATCCCTTGTCAGCTGAATATTTAACGATAGTAGTGCTTCGCAAATTGATGCTAACTACATTTTCTACAGAGCCACATCAACCAACACTTTAATAAAAACCAACTATCTCCTTACCATCGAGATGATGGATTTATTATTGATTATTACGGCCTTAATAGCCCTATCGGCTGCATTCTATTCAGACATTAAAACCAGAGAAGTTCCCGACTGGCTGAATTTCTCGCTGATCGCTGCAGCGTTGGGGATAAGAGCCATAACTGCCGTAACCCAAGGGTTAACCATCCTCTTATCTGGGCTGCTGGGCTTAGCAATCTGTTTCCTGCTGGCTTTATTCCTATATTATTCTAACCAGTGGGGAGGAGGAGACAGCAAGCTGTTGATGGCCATGGGAGCAATCATCGGAGTGTCCTGGCCGATAAGCAAGGAAAGTTTTATCCTATTGTGGTTTATTTTGGGATTGCTCTTCCTGGGCCTGGTCTGGGGCATTCTCTGGATGATCGGCGTAGCAATCAAGAAAAAACATTTATTTGTGATGCGGTTCAAGCATGCCTTATCATCTTATAAAATCCTGCAGGGGATTCTGATCCTGGTCACGATGATTATTTCAGCGATAACTTTTTTTCACCCTTTATTTTGGCCGTTCATTCTCTTTCCCTTGCCGGTGTTTTACCTTTTAATCTTTGTAACTTCGGTGGAAAAAAGCTGTTTTTACACCAGGAAGCTGCCAGAGGAGCTGACTGAAGGAGACTGGCTGGCCGAAGACGTTCTGAATCAAGGCCAGAAAGTCCTGTTTAAAAGAACGTTAACTAAAACAGATTTAGCGCTTCTGATCCATTTAAGGAAAAAGAAGAGGATTAACACCGTAATGATCAAGGAAGGCATTCCTTTCATCCCTGCGTTCTTATATTCCTACCTGATAGTAGTTTTTTTTGAAAAGTATATCTATCAATTGCTAGGACATGTTTTTTAGGGGCTCTGACTGTGCTCTATCAATCTGCAAAACTGCATTAATAATAGATAAAAAGGTTGGATTATCTAAAAAACATCTTCGGTGGTTGAGATAGCATTCTCTGTTCCTTTACTGGACAGATTTGCTCTACTCATCCAAACATTAACCTTACGGTCCAGATTTTAGAAAACTATATAAAGCAAAAAGAATTGTTAATAACTAAAAGAGGTGCATGGTATGAAGCGTAGTTTGAAAAAAGGTTCTTTGGACATTTCTATTCAAGCTATCATCATTATTGTTCTGGGCATGACGTTGTTAGGATTAGGACTAGGTTTTGTGAGAAACCAGTTTGATATCATCGGAAGCACTAGTACTAAAGTTCAACAACAAGTGCAAGAACAAATTTTGGGGCAGCTGCGGACTAGCGGAGACCAGGCTTCTTTTGCGAGAGAAGTTCAGTTAGGCCGTGGAAAAAGAGATTTATTAACTCTGGGAGTACAGAATGTTGGCTCACAGACCCTTTATTTTAAAATAAATCTGGAGTTTGATAAAGATAACAGTGATCCAGGTGATGAAGATTTTAACCTCAGATATGAAAAGCAATGTCTAAGCTTATCACCAGCCCAGGCAAATGTTTATGGGATTAGCATTAAGGCCCCGCCGATACCAGGCACCTTCGCCCTAAGGGCTGATATTAACCAATATACCGATGATAAATGTACCATTCCAGATCAAATTCAGCCAAAATATGATACCAAACTGTCATTTATTACGGTAGGATGATTTGTATGAGCAGGAAAAAACGATTAACCGGTCAGCAGGAATTTGAAATCATGAAGCTGGTGCTGGATAAATTCTTGTGGCTAGGATTCATCGTCATGGGCTGGGGGATGTATCAATCACTGTCACAAGACAGTTTTCTGGCGGGAATATGGTACCTGATTGCCGGCGCAGTGCTATTATTATTGTTTGTGATAATAATTGTTAAGGAATACGAAATTATTGCTTAGCCTTTCGTTTAAAGAAAATCCCAGCATTCATTCCCAACTTGAGTTTGCAGTTAAGGGTAGTTTAGAAATTAAAATAAGCAGTGGAGTTTTCTGCTTTTTTTGTTTAATGCCAACTACTTACCTTCTCTAGTTCATTAACGTTGCCATGATGGTGAATTATAGGGATCACATGGTCCTTTAATGTCCCAGGAAGGAATGTTAGCATGCATCCATAATCTCTCTGACAAAACTTCTTGGTCAATCGGGCAAATTATGCCAGAAAAATCTTCCCCACATAAATTAAC
>DATDXK010000075.1:0-3722 GCA_035289345.1 Candidatus Nanoarchaeia archaeon | reverse complement strand
GATCTGCGGCGCTTCCCTGTAAGGGGCAACACCCTCCGCAGGCGCTTTCGAGAGCTAATATAACCGCTCGCATAAGGCGGTGGCCGCCTCGGCAACTAAATACGTACCATTAGTAATTAAGGTGGATTTTAATTTAATCTTAATTCCTGGACCTTAAATAAAAATTGCAGGTAAATTATCCTGGCTTTCTCTGGATGGTCAAAGAAGACCTTGCTCCTGCAGCCTCGGAAAAAAGCAAACCCGGCTCCTTGGTTATCCTTTACGCCTAGGCGGTCAATCTGCCAGGGGTTAAACTGCCCTTCCTGCTCCAGTCCTAGGACGAAACCATTTTCTCCTAGCCATAATTGGATATTTAGGCATTGAGAATGGCTTAAGGCATTGGAATAAGCTTCATTAAGGAAATAGGCCGCTTCGTCGTTCTGGTTATGGTTGATCCAATTGTAGAGATCAAATGGTTCGCTTAGCTGATGACAGTATTTCTCATTAAGCAAATCAATGGCCAGCCAGCTTCCATCTCTTGAAAATTGGTGGTAAGAACTATTTCCTAATTCGCTTAATGCCTTTTTTAATTTTTTAGCATAATCCAGGACCATGGCATATCAAAAGGGATGCATTTTTATGATTTAAGGATTCTCTTTAAGATTACGGAGTTTAAATAATTTTGTGGCAGCTTAGGCCGATGACCATAGCAACATTTATAAACAAAACTCTCGTTTTTTAATCTCATGGAACAACTAGAAAGTTGGCAATTTAAGTTCAAAAGGTTTATAAAAGAGGCCATTAGAGTGATTAGAATTACCAAAAAGCCCGGAAAAAATGAATACTGGGGCATCGTAAAAGTCACCGGGGCGGGCATTTTAATTATCGGATTATTAGGCTACCTAATTTTCCTCATCAAGCAGCTGTTATTTTAAGTGCGTCATGACTGAAACTAAGATTTTTGGATTAAGGACTGCAGCAAATAGGGAAGACCAGGTTGTAGACTACCTTATTTCTAAATTACAGAAAAGGCCGGAAGGAATCCTGGCGGTAATTAGGCCTCATGGCTTGCGCGGGTATATCTTTATTGAAGCCATCACTGCAGCCGATGCTGAACAGACATTACAAGGAGTGCCTTATGCCCGTGGGCTGCTGCCACAAGAAATACCCTATGCTGAAATAGAACATATGCTGGAGCAGATTAAAACTGAGATGAATATCCGCAAGAATGATATCGTGGAATTGATTTCCGGGCCCTTCAAGCGCGAAAATGCTAAAGTCATGCGCATCAATAAGCAAAAAGAAGAGATTGTGGTTGAGCTCTTGGAATCAGCTGTGCCAATACCAATAACCGTAAAAATGGATGCAGTTAAAGTTATACGGAGAGAGGATGAAGCTGAAGAGGAAGCAGACTAAAGCTGGCTAGTAAATGATGCCAACCAAGCGAAATAATCTACCGAGCCAAAATTACGATAACCCAAAATTACGATAACTTATTAAACTATAAAATAATACTTTAATTGAAACTTTAATTGGTGATGCCTATGATGAATGGAAAATGTAAGCGCTGTTGCGGAATTAGTAGTTTAGTGGTTGGAGCATTAGTTCTAGCCAATGCTTTCTTATGGCCAAAATGGGTTGGCGTTGACGGCTGGGTGACTTTTTTTGGCTTGTTGCTGCTACTCAGCGGGTTTATCAAGCTGGTTGTGCCAAATAAATGCCCGGGCTGTAACGCTATGGCTTGCGATATGAAGCCAGCCGGCAAGGGAAAAAAATAATTTTTTTTATTTTTTTTACTTTTGATGTTATTAAATTTATTTTAGGCCTATATTCAACAATATTTTTTTCCAGCCTTTGCCATCTATGTGGCTACTTTTTCAATTCAAAATCAACCAGCAAAGGCAAGTGGTCAGAAAAATGAAAGTTGAGGATGGAATATTTCTTGACCTTGATTGCCGCTGAGGTTAAGACGTAATCCAGCCTTCTTTGCGGATGCCAGGCCGGTTGAGTGAGAGGCAGTGAATTCTTGTCTAAAGAAACCATATCCTTAAGATGAGTTTTCTGCATCAACTCCTTGATCTCAGAGATGCCGTTAAAAGTATTAAAATCTCCCATCAAGATGACCGGATTTTTAATGAAGTTGGTTATCCGGATCAATTCCTTAATTTGCTTCCCCCGGTTTTTTTTGCCTAAAGAAAGATGAGCCAGCAGCAAAGTCACTGGTTTAGGGCAATTAACTACTGCTTCGATAACCATACGTTTAGTCCCTTCATGAAACACATGATATTTAACTTGCTTGATTTTAAATCTGGAAATCAAGGCATTGGCCTGCTTGCTTAAGATTGGCAGGTGGTGGAACAGTCTCATCCAGCCGGTTAAAGGATATTTAACTTTCTCTACCATGTCATTAAGGTGCAGCTTTTTTTCCAAGTATTTAACTTCATCACGGCCGCGATTTCTTAATGAGCCCAAGTCTACCTCTACCAGAGCGAGAATATCTGGCTTTAGCCCCATCAGGGCGCTAATCAGCTGCAGTTCTAATTTTTTAGGAATGAAAAAAATTCTCCAGAACCTAAAATATTGGTACCACAGCCCCTCCATCCCTTCACAATATTCGATATTGTAGCATACTAGGCGTACCATAACTATAAGTATCTTTTAATGGTATAAATAATTGTTGTTTTATGATGATTAGCCGTGCTAATATCTTTTGGATAAAGCCTTTCACAGCGTAATACTTCAGCAATCTGGAGTGAAGCTCTGCCATCTTCTCGCCTGCTGCTTCTTAAAGTTGATTGATAGCCGACGCAGTATCTCCTCTGCTATCTGAGATACTGGTTCACAGCAAAAACCTTATAAAACACCCAATCAAACCTTGAATTATGGCTGAAACAAATTTAAGGCAGGAACAGCTTAAGGAAAAATTTATGCAGTTTCAAGCCCTGCAGCAGTATATTGAGCAGGTTGCGGAACATGTCAGGGTCTTAAACCAGCAATACGCTGAATTAGAGTCCTCCAAGGAAGCCTTGAGGGAATTTTCCGAGAGGCCAGTTAGCAAAGTTCTAGCGCCGATTGTTAACGGTGTTTTTTTCAAAGCTGAAGCTAAAGATAACTTGAACCTGCTGGTTAATGTTGGCGCTGGCATGATGGTTGAAAAGCCCATAACCCAAATTGTGGAAATGTTAGCTGAGCAGCAGAAAGAAACATTGCAACAGACTGGAGAGGCCAACAGGTTGCTGCAGGAATTTCAGCAGCAAGCAGCGCAGATCTATCGGGAAGTGGAGGCTTTGCAATGATGTTCAGCAAATTAAAAGAGAAACTGAAAGGGGCGCTGTCAATCTTTTCTAAAAAGGCCGAGGAGGAAGCAGAAGAGAAGATAACTGCAGAAAAGATTGCTGAAGAGCCGGCAGCTGAGAAACTAACTACTGAGAGACAGGAAGAAGTTAAAACTATTTTGGCCAAAGAAAAGGCGCCTGTCAGAAAGAAAAAAGCGTTGGTTAGTGAAAGCAAGCCCGAAGTTAATGGTAAAAAGAAAATTAATGAAACAAAAAACAAGCTAAAAGAAAAAAAGGCTGTTGTTGAAGATAAGGAAAAGATAAAAGCATCTTCTGATCAAGAAAAACAAGATAAAGATAAACAACAAGGCGATATTGCGGATAAAAAGGCCCCAGAAGAATCATATAAGGAAAAAGCGGCAGTACGGCCAGAAGAGAAGAATAGTTTTTTTGGCAAGTTAAAAAGAG
>DATDXK010000074.1:0-4687 GCA_035289345.1 Candidatus Nanoarchaeia archaeon | reverse complement strand
TGCTGCGATTTTACTGTTTTGCTATCCAGTTCCACTTCCACCTCCTTTAGATTACTGATGTTAAGAGTGATTTTGACCATCAGGCGGTAATAGTCGCTGACGTTCTTATAGGGCTCCAAAATCAAGTGAAGCTGTTTCCCTTCCGGCGTGGTTATCTCCTGGTTAGTTTTTTCATGCCAGTCCCAGCCTTTCTCATAAAACCATTCTTGGATTAAGGAAAACAGTTCTGCGGCATTAGACAATCCTTCATAAGTCAATTTAAGGTGATCAATAACCAGGTACCGTTCCATGGGCTTAAATGAGTAAAAAGAAGCTTATATATTTATCTGAATGGTTTTGGTGTGTGTATTATTGTACGTATTAAGTCTGGGTCTTTAGCCTCAGGGTGTGGGCCTCTTCTCTTTATACATTTAGCAAAAAGGAAGTGCGAAAATAAACCGAGATTTATTTTTGCATCTGAAATTAAGTAGTCTTCTTAATTTCGGGAGTTCCTGGAGGAATTTTTGCCTCCCTATTAAAAAGCTGCAGGCGAACCGAGCTAAAGACAAAAGAAGGCTTGATACGTACTTCCGACAGGCTCTGTAGAAAGTGTAGTGGTCATCAATTTGCGAAGCATCTTCTGGTGCAAAATTACACCAGCTAGGGGGATGTCCCTTACGGGGATAGTTGGTTATCAGCCTTAAGAAGCTAATGCTGAGCCCGATGGCCACTGAGCATAGCGAGACTTTCTACAGAGCCCTTCCGACAGCAAAATATATAAATCATTTTATAAAACCAACCCTTAAAAAAATTTATCACTTAAAATATTGCTCATCACCTAAAATATTGCTAAATAAAAAAAATACTAAAAAAGTACTGGAAAAATACATACTAAAATCAGTGGTTTAATTTATGGCTGTAGAACAAATTTCCATCGTGATCAGTTTGCTGGCCTTAGCTTATGCCGGGTATCTGTCATATAAAATTCTTAAAGTTCCAGCCGGCTCAGAAAAGATGCAAGAAATCGCCCAAGCCATCAAGGAAGGGGCACAGGCTTACATGAAGCGGCAATCAAAGACGATACTTCTCTTTGCTGCAATCATCATTATTATACTATATTTTCTATTCAGCTTTCCAATTGCCGCGGGCTTTCTGTTTGGTGCGTTACTGTCAGCGCTTTCAGCCTACATTGGCATGAGCATCTCCATTCGAGCTAATGTGCGAACCGCAGAGATGGCTAAAAAAGGGTTAGCCCCGGCCTTAGACCTGGCCTTTAAAGGGGGCTCTGCCACTGGAATGGCTGTAGTTGGGTTAGCTCTACTGGCCGTAAGCGTGTTTTATGCCCTTTATCGTGATCCTGTAATGCTAGTTAGCTTAGGGTTTGGCGCTTCGCTGATCTCCTTATTTGCCCGGGTTGGCGGCGGCATTTACACTAAAGCTGCTGACGTGGGAGCCGATTTGGTTGGCAAAGTGGAAGCAGGCATACCAGAAGACGACCTACGCAATCCGGCTACCATTGCCGATAACGTCGGTGATAATGTTGGCGACTGTGCCGGCATGGGTGCAGATTTATATGAAACTTACGTGGTAACGCTGCTGGCCGCCATGCTTATTGGCCTACTGCCGGCCTTAACTAAAGGATTTAACCAAACCGTGGAATACCCCTTATTATTAGGCAGTGTAGCCATCGTCGCTTCCATCATCGGCACCCAGTTTGTGCGTCTGGGAAAATCACAGAACATCATGGGTGCCTTGTACAGGAGCTTGATTGCTTCCGGAATAATTGCGGCTGCCGGATTTTATGGAGTCACCCTTTATACCAATAATCCGATAAAATTGTTTTTAGCGTCGTTAGTTGGATTAATTATAACCTTGCTGATCAATATTATTACTGAATATTACACCAGCACCAAATTCAAGCCGGTCCGGAACATTGCTGAAGCTTCAGTTACCGGAGCTGGAACAAACTTAATCCGCGGGCTGGCTGTAGGGATGCAATCTGCCATCCTTCCGGTATTAGTCATTGCTGCAGGGATTATTGCTGCTTACTCCTTGGCTGGAATTTATGGCGTAGCTATCGCTGCCGTAGCCATGCTTTCCTTGACTGGTGTAATTATCGCCTTGGACAGTTACGGCCTTATTACTGACAATGCCGGCGGCATTGCGGAAATGGCCGGGCTGAGTGAAGAAGTACGTAAAAATACGGATGCCTTGGATGCTGTCGGCAATACTACTAAAGCTGTTACCAAAGGCTATGCTATCGGCTCAGCAGCGCTAGGCTCGCTGGCTTTATTTGCTGCTTTCACTCAAGAAATCAGCGCTGCTGCTGGAAAAACGTTTAGTTTTGAAATAACTGATCCTGCCGTGATCATCGGCTTGTTTATCGGCAGCCTGCTGCCATTTGCTTTTTCATCCCTGCTAATGACTGCCGTAGGGACTTCAGCGCAAAAAATAGTAGTGGAAGTCCGCAGGCAGTTCCGGGATATTAAAGGTTTAATGGAAGGAAAAGCTAAGCCAGAGTATGGAAAATGCGTAGATATCGTTACGCAAGCCGCGCTAAGAAATATGCTCCTGCCGGGAATTATTGCTCTGGCCACTCCGCTAACCGTTGGATTTTTGTTAGGAATAGAAGCTCTGGGTGGTTTATTGATTGGCGTAATCCTTTCGGGCTTAATGATGGCTCTATTCATGTCTAACACCGGCGCAGCCTGGGATAATGCCAAGAAATATATCGAGGAAGGGCATTTCGGCGGGAAAGGAAAAGAAGCTCATAAGGCGGCAGTGGTGGGCGATACTGTTGGCGATCCTTTCAAGGATACTGCCGGCCCAGCCTTGAACGCCTTGATTAAGGTGATTAATACCTTGTCCTTGATATTTGTTCCTTTGTTTGTGGCTTATGGATTGACGCTAATTTGAATCTGCTTTTTTGACGTTTATTAGACTAAAAAAGCCATAAGGCCACGTCCTTTAGGACTTATAGCTTGTGTGGTAAATTATCCAACTAACAATGGTCACCGCTAGATATAAAAATGACCAAAAATAGTTTGATTATTTAGCATTTTTAGTATATAGCTGGCGTGATATATTTTCGTACAATTATTATCACTAGCTATATATAAAAATGGCTAAAAATAGTTTGATTATTTAGCATTTTTAGTATAATTTATAATAATTATGGATCAACTATTTTTACTCTACCTGCACCACAAACTTTTTCTGCCTGATGGTTAAATAGGGCTTAAACAGCCTTTTTTTTAAATTAACATCCTGAGTCAGGATTAAATATCTCTTCTTGGAATAAGCTGCCAGAAGATCGTCAACCTTCCCTTTATTGCTGATGACCAAAACTATTCCGGCGGAAATCTTAATGGACAAGATGCCTAAAGCTAATTTGGCTGCCAGGTTGAATTTGCCGCGTTGCGTTTCCTTAATCTGCTGCAATTCATCAATCGTTCCACTTAAGACATACAGCTGATAAGGAAAATAACAGCTATCTTCTAGCGATCTGAAGATATCCAGCTTAAACTCTGCCACAGCCATCATGGCGTTAGTATCAAGGATTATTTTTTTCATTTTTTAAATGGAAAGTTTAGCATTTTAGTTTTTTAGTTATTTAATTTTCCCCTAACTAGTTGGTCTACTGCAACTAGCCAGAATAATCTAGTGATGTTCAAAGCCAGAATCAGCAAAATGGCCAGCAGAAGCACCCAAGGCAGGTTTTCACTGGCTCTGAAGATAAAAAAGATAATCAAGGCTAATAAGCCGCTATTAAATATAAACACGAGGAAAAGATAATGAAGACTGCTCCTTAAGCGGATTATCTCCTTGATAAGCTGTCTCCATGAATTTTGATTACACTTAGCTATTACTGACAGGAATAAGAAATAAATTAGCGTTATTGCAATGAACAGATCTCTTAAAGAGCCACGGACCTCGCCAATTAGGTTCTCGGTAGCAAAAGCTTTTCCAAAAAATAATACTGCTGCCAAACAAAATAGCGCTAACAAAACCACTCCAGCGGCAGCATAATTTAACCAAATCCTGGCTAACTGCTTAAAATTAGTCTTTTCAATGAGATTGAAGCTGAGAGCCCACAGCCAGCCGTTAACCGTCAGAAATAATAAGCTGACCCAGAGCAGCCAGGCCCGGGCATGCTTTACTAGGTGATGATAACCGTTAAGCAAGGGAGCTGCATCTTTCAGAAACTGTCCGCCAGCTTCTAGGCTAGCTTGATCTAAGTTAGCTCGCTGCAGTGGTTCCAGCACTAGCTGCAAGTCTGCAAATAAAATTACTTGATAATAACCAGAAATGATGGCCATGAAGATTAGTAGCAGTGATTGCAATAAAAATAGCACTAAGAATTTCTTTTTTTCAGATAAAATCAGTCCTTTGGTCCTAATGATGGCTTCAAAGAGATAATTCATAGCCTAATTAAAGGAAGGATGTTTAAAGATTTTTCTAAAAAGAGATACAGTCATCTTTTCGTGATACGAGCTTTTGCCCAATATTTTATCAAGCTCAGCAGCCTATCTCTTCCCAAAGGGAGTTTAATTTCCGCCGCTTCTGCTGGTGTCTTCCCTTGAAGTGTATAATGCGGATTCACAAAATTGTGAATGACTCGCTTCATATTCAAAAATGCTTTAGCTCCATCATCACTTCGAAATCCACCACGCATTATTTTTAAGCGAGATTTTAGATCACCATTATA
>DATDXK010000073.1:0-5357 GCA_035289345.1 Candidatus Nanoarchaeia archaeon | reverse complement strand
TGCAAAAAATTTCGCTGGGTGTAAAACCCCGCCCTTTAGGGCGAAATTTTTGCATGCTAAAAATGCGTAGTTGAGAAACCGCCTCTTTTGAAACCTCGTCATTTATGGCGAGGTGAGGCGGTTTCACGCATTTTTATCATTCTCATTCTCTTGAACCCATCATTCTGGACATACCATTTTTGACAATCAGGGCAGATTTAGTTGACTTAATCTTATTTCAGAAAGTAATTTAAAGGCCACCCTTATTATTAGGGTCATGAACATTAAAAAAGGCATTCTTATCATGGCTATCGCCTTGATCTTGGCTTTCTTTGTAGGCTATGGCATTGAAGTGTTTGATCCTACACCTGATTATGACCAATTTTACCGAAAATTTAATTCTGCCGTTTATACTGAGCAGGAATGCCTGGCTCAGGATGGGTATTGGAGGGCAGATCAGCCAGTTAAATCACCGCCTAAATTAGAAGCTGTAGAAGGAGAAGAGGCAGCAGTTGTCGGGTATTGTGAAGTCCCTTATGACAAAATTGAGCTGGAGAAAGCCCAGCATGACAAGATCGTGTTCATCGTGGCCATAATTGCTGGTCTTATCGCTGTAATTTCCGGGCTGCTGTTAAACAAGGATACAATCAGCACAGGAATAGTCACTGGCGGCGTACTGCTGTTGTTGTACGGCACGATCAGGTACTGGCGCCATGCTAACAACATCTTAAAATTCATCTTGTTAGGAATAGTCCTAGCCGTGCTAATCTGGATTGCTTACCAGAAGATGGACAAAAATAAATAAAATGAGCTCACAATTTAAAAAAAGGTATGGTGATGATTAATCATGTTTGGTTTTGGAACTAAAGCAGAATTGGTTTTTGGCTCTCCAATCAAACCAATAAAACTTACAGCCAAAACTATCGAGATTGGTCGAAGCGAACAAGCTATCAGCTTAGGCAAGGTAGGTGATAAATCCCTCTTTTATCAATTTGATGGCCGGAAGTTATTGTTTAAGGATAATTATTATACTCACAGCATTTCCAGAAACCATTGCCACCTGACTTGGGACAATAAAAGTAAACGGTACCTGTTAACTGATTATTCTAGAAAAGGCACTTGGATAAATGGCATTAAAGTTGGCAGGGTAGTCAATTCCACCTTGGAGAATGGCGACCATGTGGCTATCGGCAGTAAAGACTTAAAGTTTGAAATTCTTTATCCAAGAAGATTTTTATTTTAAATGAAGCAGACTCAGCTTAAATGCAAAGAAGTCAACCAGCTGCTAGAAAAATATTCTATCAGCTTAAGCAAGAAGGACCAAGTCGTGCTAGTTGAAACTGAAATTAAGTTAATTTTAGTTAACCGGCAGCCCTCGTTCTTTTATTATCACCAGCAGCTGGTGCCCACCTTAAAGTATTTGCAGCATAATATTTTTCTAAAGAAAGTTACCGTGGACCAAGGTGCAATAAAATTCATCATTGGCGGAGCTGACGTGATGCGGCCGGGAATAACGGAAATCGAAAGTGGGATAACTAAAGACGAGATTATTGTTATTATGGACCAAAATAATAAAAAACTATTAGCGGTTGGCATAGCTCTGTTTAATTCTGAGCAAATTAAAGCTGCTTCCTCTGGAAAAGTCGTTAAAAATATTCATTACGTTGGAGATAAAATTTGGATGTTTAGGTAAATAATTATCGACTAAAATGATCCTAAATCAAACCGCAAATTGCATCATCTCAAAACAAGAAGTATGCTACAAATCTTTCTTCACGCAAGCGCGCGGCTTGATGTTCAGAAAAAAGCAAAGCCTCATCCTACAATTCAACAGAGAGAGAAAAGTTTCCCTCCACATGTTCTTTGTATTTTATCAGATTGATGTTTTTCTCATCAATGAAAATAAGGAAGTCGTGGAAATAAAAAGAAATTTTAGGCCCTTTACTGTCTATTATCCTAAGCACAAGGCTAAATACATTATTGAAACACCGGAATTAAATCAAGAAGTTAAGCTGGGAGATAAAATAACCCTAAAATAAGCAAAAAGCAGATAAAAATAGTATGGGCTATAATTATTAAATGATGTGGGCCGGTCGGGAGTTGAACCGGATTCCTAAGTTTTGCGGACTCTAGACCTAACCGTATGCCGGCCCTTTACACCTCTTCCTTTTATTTTTTAACACTGAATTACCGGTTAATTTTAATTACAACATACTTCTGAGGATACAACTTAAACAAATTGATTTATAGCTAGTGTGATAAATTCTCAAACCAACAATAGTCACTAGCTATATATAAAAATGGCTAAAAAAAGTTAGATTATTTAGCATTTTTAGTCTAGTTTTAATCAACTAAACTAATGTGAGCCAATTTCAGCGGGTCAAATTCTATTAATTCGATCGGCGGCTCGCCTCTAAGATATCGTTGATCACTGGCTAGTTCATAGAATTCTTTCACTATCATCTTGTAATCAGACCGGCAAATTACACAGGACTTTAGCTGACCCACAACTAAGCCATTAACTGAGCTGGCATCAGCAGCAACTTTCCTGATCTCCGGCATAATTATCTCCAGAACAGAGCTGCTAAGGGGACTATCGCCCTTATCAATATTGTACAGCAAAAAATCAGCTACAAATTGTGAATCAAGATGGCGATGAGTCATTTAAAATCTGGCCCGGAGACATTTAAGCGCCCAGGCTGGCAGCACTTAACCCTTTGCGCTGGACAATCTGCTGCCGCACTTTTTCCTGCAGCTCGTGGGGCATCCGCTCAAACATCTGGTCAATTAGCGAGCTGTTGCCACGCCCTTCCGTTGCCGAACGCAGATCTGAACTCCAGCCGATAAGTTCTGCCACCGGCAGCTTGGCTTTAATAACATTAAGATTATCTTCCTGGGTCAGATCCAATAATTGGCCGCGTTTTGAAGAAACCAGCTTGGAAATAGCTCCAACATAATCTGGTGGAATTTCAATTCTCATTATTTGCAATGGCTCAAACATTACCGGGCCAGCTTGCATCATGGCTCCTCTAATACCTTCACGGACAGCTGGATACATCTGTGCCGGGCCGCGATGAATAGCATCTTCATGCAGCGTACAATCGGTCAAGCTGACCATGACATTAGTGCATGGTTCCCTGGCTAAGGGGCCTTCCTGCATTACCGCTTCAAACATATCTAAAACCATCTCCATTATTTCATGAATCTGCACAATTCCCCTGGTTTCATCTAAAAGGAGGTTGCCTTCATAAATATCCCGGATCATTCCCGCCCTCCTAGCATCCCAACCGCATTCTTCACGCATGAAAGCCGTGACTTGCTCATCTTTGCGTTTAATTCTTCCAAAGGGCAGCCTTCCGCCTTTGATTCCATCGGCAATTTTGGCATCTAATGGAGCAACTTTAAAATATAACTTGTTATGCTTATTGGGAGTCTTGCCTTCCACTTCCGGGCTGGGCTTAGTGATGGCTTCCCGGTAAACTACGATCGGCGGTGATGTTTTAACTTCCACGCCTTTCTCGGTGATAATCCTGTTTTCAATAATTTCCAGATGCAACTCGCCCATCCCGCTGATCAGGTTTTGTCCGGTTTCTTCATTAATTTTAATCCTGATGGACGGATCTTCGCGGCTGACTTTCCGCAACACTTCCACTAACTTCGGCAAATCGCCTGGCCGCTTAGGCTCGATGGCTTTGGTAATGACCGGCTCAAAGATATGCTTAAGCTCTTCAAAAGCCTCTTCTGGCTCCAAGGTTACGGTTTCTCCAGCAAATCCTACCACTCCTGAGATCGCTAGAACGTTGCCAGCCGGCAACGATTCAATGATTTCCGGCTTAACGCCATTATAAATATAAACATTCTGCACGCGCTGCCGCTGCTTGGCATTATTAAGATAAACATCCATCCCGCTCTTGATCGTGCCGCTAAACAGTCTTCCGGCAGAAATATCTTTACCTGAACGGGGATCAATGACAATCCTGGTGATCACGAAACCTAACCTGCCATTAGGGTTGCAGGCTAACAAATCTTTCCCAAACTGTGATTCAGGATCCCCATGCCACATCTTGGATATGCGATAGGCTTGCGCAGCAGCCGGGTCAGGGTGGTGCTTGATAACCATATCCAAGATTATTTCATGCAAAGGAGCATTCTTCCAAACCCAATCTTTGCGCTCCTGCTCTTCCATTTCATAAATCCTCAAAATGTCAGAGAACTTTATTTCCCGCTTCTTCATGAACGGAAATGACAAGGCCCAATTTTCTCGCGCGCTGCCGAAAGCTACACTGCCATCCTGCACGCTGACTTTCCAAGCCTGCCTGTAAGCCGGTTCGGCAATGCTTTCCACCATGCTGTTAAATTGAGTCACTAAGGCTAGGATGCGCTGTGAAATCTGTTCCGGATTATATTTTAACTCTTTAACCAGGCGGTCAACCTTGTTGATAAACAGCACTGGCTTCACGCGTTCGCGAAGCGCTTGGCGCACCACTGTTTCTGTCTGCGGCATGACCCCTTCCACTGCGCAAATTAACACTACTGTTCCGTCGATAGCCCGCATGGCCCTGGTGACATTTCCGCCAAAATCTACGTGCCCGGGAGTATCGATAAGGTTGATCAGATATTCTTCCCCGTTAAAATCATGGACCATGGAAACGTTGGCCGCATCAACGGTCATCAGCCGCTCCTGCTCATCTTTATGCTGCCAGGTAGCCATCCCGGCTTCCAGGTCGCCGGCAGCCTTCACTGACATCATGCCAGCCGCAGCTAAGAGGTTGTCAGTGAAAGCAGTCTTGCCATGGTGTATATGGGCGCTGGTACAGATATTTCTGATAAATTTTGGCTTCTGCGTAATTCGCATGACCCTGTCCACCATCCGTTCTGCCATTATTAATGTCACCTCTGAAAATTATATCAAATTTAGTTATTGTCTTTAACTTTTTGTTTTAAGATAGTGATTAGTTCAAATCAGTTATGGCTCTTTAAATTATATCGGGGCCCGTCAGGCTTAAAACGTGTGCGCTTCGTGCACGTTCTTATAGCTATGCAATTCCCTCTCCTTAAACCACAGTGCCGTTTCCAGCTGGGCTTCCTCCGCTGAGCCGGAAGCATGAATCAAGTTTTCAATAGCCTTATTCTGCTGGTCGGCATGGGCAAAACTGACGTGGGCAAAATCGCCCCTGATCGTCCCCGGAGCTGCCGATTTTGGCTCAGTTCCTCCCACCAGTTTTCTCACGCCCTCAACTGCGTTAATTCCTTCGATCACTAAAGCCATGACCGGGCCGGAAGTGATAAATTTTAACATGACCTGCAACACTTTTTGCCCTCTGCGCTGCCCAAGGTCAGCGTAATGTTCCTTGCCAAATTCAGAATCTATCCAGGCC
>DATDXK010000072.1:0-20319 GCA_035289345.1 Candidatus Nanoarchaeia archaeon | reverse complement strand
AAATGCAAAGCAGATGATATTGTTAAGCGAGGTAAGCAATACAATAAGATTGGTTCAAAACAACTGTATCGTTGTAATGAATGCCGTTCAACATTTGTGGAACCTGATGGTTTTGAGCGCATGCGTCACAAACCAGAAGATATTACTCGAGCGGTTCACCAGTATCAAGAGGAGAGGCTCACGCCTTGAGGCTAAAGACCCAGACTTAATACGTACCGAACCGACGGCAACCGCGCAGCGTGATTTTGCTGACGCCCTTGAGCTATGCACATATCCAAAACCATAACTTTAATATACGATTTATTTTCTTGATGATTACATGTCTTTATTTAAAGAGATGCTGCGAGCTGGAGAATCATTGTTTCGCGACACCGTAGTATTAGATTATGATTTCCAGCCCAAAGTGTTAAAATACCGAGAAAATGAGCAACTGCGTTTTGCGACGGCCATCAGGCCATTATTGGAAGGGCATAACGGCAGGAATGTTTTTGTCTATGGCCCTCCAGGAATAGGCAAAACTACCGCCTGCAAGCATGTCCTAAAAGAGCTGGAGGAAGAAGCGACCGAAATTGTCCCTTTTTATGTCAATTGCTGGAAGGAAAACACCACTTTTAAAGTGTTCATTAAGATATGTGATGATTTGGGCTACAAATTCATCCAGAGTAAAAAAACTTCCGAATTATTCACATTAATCCAGCAAAAATTAAACAAGAAAACTGCTGTATTTGTCTTTGATGAAGTTGATAAGCTGGAAGACTTGGATTTTTTGTATACTATCTTGGAAGACATTTATCGCAAATCTATTTTCCTGATTACTAATTACCGCGACACTTATTCAGAACTGGATGAGCGGATAAGAAGCCGGCTAGTGCCAGAATTCTTGTGCTTCCGCCAGTATTTAGAACGTGAAGTTTTGGGAATTTTATTAGAGCGGAGAAATTATGCTTTTTCCCAAAACAGCTGGGATGAGGAAGCCTTTAAGGAAATTGTCGAGAAATGCACTGAGGCTAATGACCTGCGGGTCGGCTTATACTTGATGAAAGAAGCCGGGAATATTGCTGAAGAGAAGAATTCCCGCAAAGTCCTGCTGGAGCATGCTGCGTTAGCAATCAAAAAAGCGGAAGAATTTCAAATCAACCCTGCTGAAGATTTAAATCAGGAGATGCAGAAAATTCTGGACTTGATCAAGAATAATAGCAATTCCAAGATCGGCGACCTTTTTACCAAATACGAGGAAAATGGCGGGCAGATGAGCTATAAGAGCTTTCACCGCCGGATTGCCAAATTAAGCGAAGGAAGGTTTATCTCCACTGAGAAAGTATCCAGTAAAGATGGCAATACCACTATCGTTAGTTATGCCTCAGAAAAGAAGCTGACTGAATTTTGACAGATCATCTGATTTAAAACCCTTTACATTTAAAATTGAAGCTTCTCAAGCCATTTACTGATAAACTGATTTATTGGAACTAACCAGGTGGCCAAAGCTAGAAGCCTGCCGATAACTTTGGCTGGAAGCCTGGCTGTAGCTTAATGTGGTAGTAGAAACATTATCACCTGTTCCTGAATAACTGGCTGCAGAAGATTTTGATAACCAGCCGCTGTAAGCAGTCCTTTGATTTACTGGACTAGTTGCGCTGTAAGCAGCATTGCTCTTCCCCAGAAGATCAGAAAGATCTTTACCTAGCTCCAGATCTCTTAAAGTTCTGGCAGTAGGCAGCATTCCGCTTAATTCTCCTCTAGCAGCCCTAATTTCGTAAGTGTGATCAAATCTAGGCAAAGGCTCTCCAGCAGCCCTAATTAAGCCTTCCATGCTCTGCTGCACATACCTTATTACTGCTGCTTGTTCGTGACCATGATCTATCATATTAGTTCTAAAAATTGATCTAATTGAAAAACCTTTCCAATAAATAGAAATAAATGTAGTTAAACCATACCAAAATTGTCAAAGCCTGATTTAGAACAGATAAACCGCCGCAGCCACAGCTAGGCCAATTAATATTCCAACTAGCACCTCTGAAGGCTTGTGCCCCAACGCGTAATGCTCTTTAGATTGGATATTATGCAGCTTAAACAATCTTTTAATGGCCTCCCCTTCCTTGCCTACGGTTCTTCTAATGCCGTAAGCATCCCTTAAAACAATCAGCGCTATAATCAAGGCCACAGCAAAAACGGTAGAATTTCCCTCTTCTAAATAAATAATCGTAGCTAATGATGTCACAAATGCAGCATGTGAAGAGGGCATTCCGCCAGTCACGAATAAATCATGCCAGGATAAGTGTTTATGCTTAAACCAATATATTATTAGTTTAGTGCACTGCGCGCCAAAGCCAGCTAAGATTATGGCAAGGATGATTTTGTTCATAATTAAGTAGAAGTGAATATCCTATAAAAAGATGTTGGTTAAGGGTAAAAAAAAAAGATCAAAATTAAAAAATTTACTGGCATCTACCTCAATTTTTATAATTAAATATTCTTTTGAATATCCTAAGCGAAGAAGAATGTTAAGATTTATAAAGATGTGTTACCCCCAGAGAATAAATTCTGAATAAATTCTGTTAAACATCTAGCCTTGGTTTTGCAAAAGTAGCACAACTTTAGATTAATGAATCAATCTTTTAGAGTAATAACTACCATTTACCTTCTAATCTCTAAACTGTCCTTAATTATAAACTCATAATCATAAAACAGCTCAATAAATAACGCCGTTTGGTATGCTGAATTTGATTCTAACTCTCCACTGCAAACCAAATCGATTTCTTGGTGTTGGTCTTTTTCAGTAAATTCGGCCACGCCCGGATTGGTCCGGCTAACCTGTTTGCCACGAAAATCGCACTGCAGCGGAATATTTCCTAACACTGCACGGCCCAACCTTAACGATTTAATCCTTCCTCGGCCGCGATCGGCTATTTTCATTCTTAACTCTATTTTAGAATCTGTTCCAATATAAGGTATAACTTCTAAGCTATTGAATACTACCGGAGCACCCTGGCCGCTAAATGGTTGAGCTTTGGTCCGGCTAGTTTTGTCAGCATTAATCTCTTTAAAATCACAGCCGCTGCCCACAATGTACAAGCCGCTATCCACACAGACAGTGGGTGAAAATTCTACCTTGGAGGAATAGCTTACCAGAATCAAATAATTCAGTTGTTTTTGATCAATTCCTGCAGGCAGCTGACGGACTGTCCCCTCGAAAACAATTCTTTCCTCACCACCTTCTTTCAGGTATAAGCTTCTTCCTTCCAGTAAATTCACTGGCAGGGTTACGTCAGCAAGCGCAATCAGTCTTTGATCTAATCCAATTAAGCTTACTTGAATGTTGTCAGCATCATACCCAGCATTATTTTTTAATGCCAAAGGGCCCTGCCAGTTGTTATCTTGAAAAACAGTCCGGGGAAAAGATGCAGTCACGCTTAGCTCTTTAACTCCTGTTTTGAAATCAGCAGTTTTCGACCCAAAATCATCCCCTGTGCCACAGCTTAGCAGCAGTAGAAAAAATACTAAAAAGATTATGATCTTAGCAATTTTAGTAACTTTGTTCATCCGGTTCATACAGTTCATCCTTGTATTTTCTCCACCTTAATACCGGGTATTTTCTGAGTTAGGTTATAATCATACAGCAGGCTGGCCTCAAAAGTTTCAGTGATATACGGAACATCAAACTGCTGGTATTCTGCCGGCAATTCCAAAAAACATTCTCCAAGATTATAATTTTTGACTTTTTGCGGGATGATTGCTTCCCCGCGCTGCAAGCAATCTACATTTCCACTCGTGGGAAAAAAACCCCGGCTCAATAACCCAGAAAGTGAATAGCTCTTAATCCGGCTTAATTGGCCAGAGCCCAAGTCTTCAATCGATACGGTTAGCAGCACTGGGCGACTGGAAATAATTATCGGATCGTCAGGAAAGTTGCCAAAGCCGTAATTTAGCCGGGCAAATTCGTCCGCTGACTGTGACAGGCCGGCATCAAAACCAGATAAGGCCGTGGATTTTATTTCTGCTTCCCAGCGCTCACGGTCCTGCTGATTTTTTACAAAAACCCTGGTTAAGGTCGAAGTAGTTAGTATATCAGTAAGCGTCGCTGAAATTTCCAGGTTATATTGGCCTGACAATTCTTCCTGTGGCTGGCAGCCAATCCTGACCGGATCGTTCTTAAAATTACTGGAGTAGCGCGAAGTTTCCTGGCCGTTAATAGTTATTAGACCATTTATTGCTAAACTGCCCCTCATAAATTTGCAGCTGACTTCCACGCCCAGCTGCTGCTGCTGCGGATTCTCAATCAGCAAGGTAGTGGGATATATTTTCTTAGGCTCGCCAAATACTACTCGCGGAAAGCTTTTGGGCGGCGCTTCAAACTTGGCTTTAAGAAATTCCTTCCGGGAAGAGTCGGTAGCTCCCCGGGCTCCCCCCCTTTCCAATCTCGCTAATTCATCTTTCACGCATTGGTCAAAATCAGGCCCAGAAACAAAACCGATATTCTTGCAGGTTGATTCAGCCAAAGATTTTTTTTGTTCCTCCTTTACGCAAACATCCAGCTCAGCCAATCTTCCGGTGATCAGGCAAGTGCCATAAGAAGACAACGGATTTTCCGCCCGGACTTGTTTTTGCTGAGCCTGCCGAGCTTCAAAAGCTTGCAGTGGGCCAGCGATCAGCGATTCTTGATATTGGCCATAAACACCCGGGCCCAGGCTGCCAACTGCTAAAATGAGGATATAAAACATAGCCAGAACTTTAGCTACGGCTACTCCCGATTTATCACTGCGCACATATTTCAAGCCTAACAATCCCCACCAGGGGACAAACCGTAACAAGTTAGTGCTGATTACAGTTAAAGGAATCCTGAAATAGCCTGTCAGGATATCAATCAGCCCGATATCAAAAACAAAAAATAGCACTGGAACAATCCCTTTCAATTCCCCTAACGCCCCGGCACTGAAAGTCCCAGTATGGCGGACTTTCTTGACCAGGCCCTGGACCAGCATTCCCACTGCCACCAGGATGGGCCCATAATAACGAATGAATGCCAGATCATACCTGCCGCCAAGAAAGATGTACCAGACAAAGAACAAGGTAACTAAAACGATTCCTTCGCTTTCAAAGATAGTTAGCGTGCTGTAAAACATAAAAAAGGTAGCGATAATCAGCGCCAGCCAGAAGTTGTCAATGTGAAAGATTAAATCAAAGAAAAAAACAGCAAACCCGGCTACCGCCAACACTACCCCCGAATCTGAATCTCTTACCTTTTCATGGGTAGCTGAAGCAGCGCTAGCCACTCCACTGCCAGCTGCTTTAGTTGCCCTAAGCCCCAGCTGCAACCCTTTCAAAGCATAATCTGCAGCTTTACTGTCATTAACATTTTCCTGAATTGTCGCTGAAGACTGGCTAGGCTGAATAGCAATTTTGTTTTCTGCTGCAGCCAATTTAGCCAAAGGCCGTTCTGCTGAACCAGTTTTTTGAAAAGCACGCTTGCGCAGTAATCTTTCTTTAGTTGCTTTATTATTGCGTGATTGCTCTTCAGATATTACCATCTAACATTAACCTCTTTTTATTAATACAACTATAAAACAGCTAGCTATAAAAAACTTACTTTCGTCCAGCGTTAATCCTTCAGCTCAACCCGCAATTCCCGGATTTCCAGAGTTCGGCGCGGCTTAATCTTTAAAGCATTGGTGCCCTGCACGATGTCCAGGCTTAAATCCAGCTGCTCGGAAACTTCGCGGGTATCAAAATGCCTGGCATGGCCGTTAAAAATCAGATCTCCTTGCTTTTGAGCCGTCACATCCACAAAATCCAGGCGCAAGCGCACTTTCAAACGGCCTTCTGCCACCGCTTTGTATTGTTCCAATGACAAGTCAAAATAATAGGTCGGATAATCCACTTCCCGCAAGATTGATTTGACCAGCACCTGCGACAATTGGTAAGTCCCTTTTTCACTAGTAAACAACAACTCATTTTCACCTTGATGTGCGTCTAATGAAGAAAACTCTATCGGAATGAACTGTAGATCACAGTCGGGAACAGCATTATAAATTTCCTTGCCATTGACCTGAATTATCAGCCGGCCCACCTCCTTTACACGGCAGCTGGGCTGAAATTGCAAGGCAATCCGCTCCAGGTTGCTTTTTTCAGTTTCAGTGATCAGAAAGATATTCCTGGATTGCTGCGCCTGCACATTGGTAACATCGGCGACTAGTTTAATCTCTTCCATTACTGCCTGATTGGTTTTCCAAAAAGCAATCCCTGGCGAAGATACTGCAAAGACCAGAAGGTTATTTCTTTGCAGAAGATTTTTGGGAATCCTTATCGGCGCAACTGCTCCTGCAACGGCTGGAGCATGATAGATTTCATCGCCATTTAATATTATAATGATACTGCCTTCGCTTTCCTGGTTAACGGTAAAGCTTAGCAGAAGGTTATCCACATGCTCCAGATCATCGATAAAGAACGGAAAATCGCTGATTTGCTCCGAGAAAACCTTCTTGCTTACCCGGGCTAAATTTTTCTGGGCGATAACTTTGCTTTCTTCCTTCGTATAAACATTAATTATCGGCAGTGGATGCTCTACTTCTTTTTTGTCCAAAAAATCCAGCCTTCCCGGGTTTTCCCTAAGAAGGACTTTAGCAGAAACAAAATCATCATCGCTGCGATTTATTGGCGAATCGCCAGAACCCAGCAATTCTTCCCGCTCGCTGGGCGGGATAAGGATGATAAACATGATGATTAAGCCAGCAATAATGGCTAGAAGAAGTGCAGCTCCCGCGGCTTGGCCTTTTTTCATAGAGATAAAGAAAGATTGGTTCTATATAAATATTATGTGATTTGGGCTTGGGGCTTTAATAATTTCTGCATCAATACAAAAGAATACAAAAGCTCTCTCTGCGATCACTACATTCCTTCCAGCTTCTTAATCCGTTCGTCTATCGGCGGATGAGTGCTAAACACAGAATTCCAAGCTCCTTTACGGAAAGGGCTGGAAATAAACAAGTGAGCTGTGGCTCTATTGGCATAATCTACCAACGGGTCTGGATCGCCTTTTATCTTCTTTAGCGCCTCGGCTAGCCCTTTAGGGTAGCGTGTCAGCAAGGCGCCATCGGCATCAGCTAAATATTCTCGTCTTCGAGAAAGGGCTAATTTGATCAATTCGCCGATCAATGGCGCCAGAATAGCTAATATTATGCCTACCACCAACAGCAGCACACCTAATTGGTTGCCTTCCTTTCTTTGGCCATGGCCGCCGATCCAAAAACTGCGCAAGATGAAATCCGACAGCAATACGGCCATTCCCACCATCACGGCTGCCAGCATCATCACCCGGATATCATAATTTTTGATGTGAGAAATTTCATGGGCAATTACCCCTTCCAATTCCAGCTTGTTTAATTTTTGCAGTAAGCCGGTTGTGACGGTGACTGCAGCCTGCTGCGGATTTCTTCCCGTGGCAAAGGCATTCAAGGCGCTATCATCAATAACGTATACTTTAGGCATGGGAAGGCCCGCGGCCAGGGCTAACCCTTCTACGATATTAATCAAATAAGTGTGTTCTGGTTTCTTAGCTTCCCTAGCCCGCACCATCATCAGAATAGCCTTAGAGCCGCCATACCAGCTGAATAAGAAGTATAGCAGGCCGACCACCACAGCTAAGCCTAGGCCAAAATAACTATTGCCCCATACTGCTCCCAACACTAAACCAAGGAAAATAACCAGCGTGAAAAAGAAAAATACCAGCACGACAGTGCGGCGCTGATTGGAGGAAATTTCCTGGTAAATGCTCATGATAAAATGGATAAGTTATGGTTTAATTCTAAAAATTATTTATCTTTTCTAAGTGATTGACCTGGTTTATTAAAATTCAACTTTTACGCTTTTGCGCTCTTTTTCTTCAACTGCAAAAAAATCCCGCTGCTGGACTTTAAACAGTTTGGCAAAGAAGTTCGTCGGAAAGGACTGGATGGCCTGGTTAAGCTGCATTACCATGTCATTGTAAAATTGCCTGGCATAAGCTATTTTACTTTCAGTGCCAGATAATTCCTCCTGCAGCTGCTTAAAATTTTCACTGGCTTTCAATTGCGGATAATTTTCAGCCACGGCAAAAATAGATTTTAAGGCTTCAGTAATCTGGTTGCTGGCTTTAGCCTTAGCCTGCATTGAGCCGGAGAGCAAAGAAGTTCTAGCCTTGGTAACTTGCTCCAGGACTCCTTTTTCATGCTTCATATACCCCTTTACAGCATTCACTAAATTAGGTATTAGCTCATACCTACGCTTGAGCTGCACATCAATTTGCGACCAAGCATTGCTAACCCTGACTTTTAACTTAATCAGGCTATTATAAATATAAATTACCGCCAGCAATATAACTACGCCAATAATTATTCCAATTGTAGTTCCAGAAACCATGTTAAATACCTAATCAATACCTAATCTTTTTAAATGTTACGGCTGAAATTTGGTTTTGTCTGATATCCCGAAACCGATTCGCGTCACGAAACTAGTCCGTCCTAAACTTAAATCTAACAATCTTTTTATATCCACGCCCTTTTCTTTATTTGATGGAAATAATTAAATCAGATTTTAAGAAAGGGCTGGTCAGCCTTAGAGTGACAGCCAAAGATGACCTCTGGTACTTGAGCCACTTAATCGAGCCCGGTGATTTAATTAAAAGTAAAACTACCCGCAAAGTAAAGATTGGCGATGCTGATAATGCTGCAGTTGCCAGAAAACCGATGACTCTTAAAATTGAGGCCGAAACGATTGCTCTAGATGATACTGGTTCAGCACTAAGAATTAACGGAAAAATAAAAGAAGGCCCCCATGATGCTCCCTTGGACAGCTATCACTCCCTTTCTTTAGAGCTAGGCAGCGAAGCAGCCATTGAAAAAGATAACTGGCTGTCTTTCCAAAAGCAAAAGCTTAAGGAAGCCAGCGAGAAAAAATATAACTACCTGTTTTGCCTGCTGGACCGCGAAGAAGCCCTGTTGGCGCTGACCGAAAAATCAGGATACAATATTTTAGCCAAGCTGCGCGGAGACGTGCCTAAAAAAGCCCGCAAGACCGAAGTCAGCAAGAATTTTTATCAAGATATTATCAAATCCTTGAAAGTTTATAACGATCGCTACGACCCGGAATATATCATCCTCGCTTCACCAGCATTCTACAAAGAAGATTTAATGAAAGAAATCAGCTCAGAAGAATTAAGAAAGAAAATTGTCCTGGCTACCTGCTCAGATGTTACTGAAGCTGCGCTGCCAGAGGTAACCAGAAGCCAGGAACTGGCTAAGATTTTACAAAATAACCGCGCCCGGGAGGAAGAGCTGCTGATGGAAGAGCTGCTTAAGCAGATTAAAAATGATGGCCGCGCAACTTACGGCTGGAAACAAGTCAAGGAAGCAATTATCGCCGGAGCCGTGGAAAGACTATTATTAACTGACGAATATATCCATCTGCGAAAACTGGATGGCAGTTATCAGGAGCTAGATGGATTGATGCAGCAGGTTGACAATTTAAATGGAGCCATTCATGTTCTTTCCATCGAATTCTCTGGCGGCCAGAAGCTGAAGGGCCTGGGAGGTATTGCCGCGATTTTAAGGTATCAGTTGAAATGGGTAAAATTAATTAATGATAAATGAAAAAGTTAACCCCAGTGATAACAACATTAAGTTACAACCTCATTTTTGCAAAACCACAACCTTTTAATAGTAGCCTGATTTACTGATACCTCGGTAACAAAAACTGTTCATTCAATTTCGGTTAAGGAGAGTGGTTTAAAAAATGATTGTTAAAGATGAATTGTTGAGCAAACTACGACGCTATTTTGACCTAAATCTTTATGAGGTAAAATTGTGGACTGCCTTGCTCAGCCGCGGGGTTTCCACTGCCGGTGAATTATCTGACATTGCTGACGTGCCGCGATCAAGAAGTTATGACGTTCTGGAAACACTAGAAAAAAAAGGGTTTGTGGTGATGAAGCTGGGAAAGCCCATTAAGTATATTGCCATCCCCCCAAACGAAGTTGTTGACCGCGTTAAGAAGAATATGAATATAGTTGCCCAAGAGAAAGTCAAGCGTCTGGAAACCGTTAAAAATTCGCCGTTGCTGGCGGAACTGGAAACCCTGCATACACAGGGGATAAATCTGGTTGACCCCTCCGAGATGAGCGGCTGCCTGAGAGGAAGGAGCAATCTTTATAATCATCTTGACTTGCTGATCAAAGAAGCTAAAAAAAGCGTCAATATCATGACTTCTGAAAAAGGCTTAATGCGCAAAACTGAAGGCCTCAAGGCGAGCTTGGAGAAGGCCAAAAAGCGGGGAGTGCAAATCAGAATTTCCGCACCGGTCACCAAAGAAAATAAAAAGATAGCTGACAGCCTGAAAGGAATAGCTGAAGTAAAGCATAACGAGACTGTTTCCACGCGGTTTGTCACCGTAGACGGCAAGGACCTGGTGTTCATGACCTTGGATGATGCGGAAGTGCATCCTTCTTATGATTTAGGAGTGTGGGTAAAAACACCTTATTTCACTTTGGCCATGGACCAGATGTTTGAGCAGATTTGGAAGCTGAATTGAGTTGTTTTTCTAATTTTATGATCTAGGCCTTTTATAGCCAACTTTTATAGCAAAGGCAATTCCATCTTCGTGCTTTTCCCTGCCTGAGTCATAAATTATTTCTCATAAATCTTTATAAAGTTATATCATTTCTGGTTTTCCATGGGCCTTCAGAATTTAATCTCCAAGCTGCACCCTTTGGAACGGGCAGTCATTCCAGTCCTTAAAGAGCACACCGGATTAGCCGGCATCATCAAGGCTTCCGGATTGAAAGAAGTAGAAGTTATCAGGGCCTTGCAGTGGCTGGAAAACAAAAAAATATTAACTTCCGTTTCTGAGCGGCGCAAGCTGGTAAAATTGGGGCAAAATGGGGAAATTTGCCAAAAGAAGGGCCTGCCGGAAAAAATATTTTTATCAGTTCTAGATGACCAATATAAAGGACTGAATGTAATTGCCAAAAAGAGCAAATTAACTAGAGAGGAAATAAATGCCAGTTTAGGGCTGTTAAAAAAGAAAGGGGCTATTGAAACAGAAAAAGGGGAGCATCTGCAGGTTAAAATTACTGCCCAGGGAAAAAAATTATTGGAATCAAAAATGCCGGAAGAGCTATTCCTAGCGCTGACTTTTCCAGCACCTGTTGATAAAGTGGACAAAGAACTATTAGAGGAATTAAAAAACCGCAAAGAGTTCCTGAAGATAGAGGAGCAGAAAAATATCACCGTCCAATTAACCAGGCTAGGAGAAGATCTCCTTGAAGAAGACTTCAGTGGCGAAGTAGTTAATAGAGTTACTTCTTGCATGCTGAAAACAGGAGAATGGAAAAAAAAACAATTCCGGGCTTATGATGTGGAAATCAATGTTCCGGTAAGATATCCAGGCAAAAAACATTGGGTAACACAAGCAACAGAATATGCCAAGAAAATATGGACAGAAATGGGATTTCTGGAAATGAGTGGAAACATGGTAAACACCTCGTTCTGGAATTTTGATGCTCTGTTTACCGCGCAAGACCATCCTGTCCGTGAAATGCAGGACACATTCTTTATCGGTGGAACCGTAGAGAAAGGAAAATTACCGGATCCTATTCTAGTTAACGAAATTAAAAAAATGCATGAAGATGGCGGCAATATCGGCAGCAGTGGTTGGAAATATCGCTGGAATGAAGAAGAAGCTAAGAAAAATGTATTAAGGACGCATACAACTGTACTAACTGCCAAAAAATTAGCGCAACTCAAAGAAACAGATCTTCCAGTTAAACTTTTTGCAATAGGCAAGAATTTCAGAAATGAGGCCTTGGATTGGAGTCATCTCCATGAGTTTAACCAAACAGAAGGAATTGTTGTGGATGAAAACGTAAATTTCCGCCATTTGCTGGGATATCTCAAACAATTTTTTACAAAAATGGGATTTCCTCAGGCTAGATTTAGACCTGCCTTTTTTCCCTATACCTCTCCATCCGTCGAAATAGATGTTTATCATCTAGTTCATAAGAAATGGGTGGAATTTGGAGGTGCTGGAATGTTGAGGCCAGAAGTAGTGATACCTTTGTTAGGTAAAGATATTCCAGTATTAGCCTGGGGCCCAGGATTTGACCGCATTATTTTGGATTACTGGGATATCACAGATATCAGAAACCTCTATAAAAATGATCTTAAACAATTAAGAGAATCAAAACTATTTTTAAAATAGATTCAGATGATCTTACTACAATTGAGAACGGGGTAAAAGTAAATTATCAAAATGACCTACCAAAATATGGTTGAAATGAAAAAAATTAGTCTTCATAAGGTAAACAAATGAAACGAGTATTTATAATTCATGGCTGGGATGGATTTCCAGAAAATCATTGGTTTCCCTGGTTAAAAAAGGAGTTGCAAAAGCTAAATTTTAAAGTAGATATTCCAGTGATGCTTAACCCCTCTGAACCTAAAATAGAAAAATGGGTTACCCATTTAAAGAAAATTGTTGGAAAATTAGACGCAGAGACTTATCTTATTGGACATAGTATTGGCTGTCAGACGATTATGAGATATTTAGCTGCTGAAGAAAATAATATTCAAATTGGCGGAATTATTTTTGTGGCAGGGTTCTTTAATTTGCCTTATTTAAAAACCGCATCAGAACAGAATATTGCCAAACCATGGTTAGAACATAATATTAATTTTAGTAATATAAAGAAGCATGCTAAAAGAATAGTAGCTATTTTTTCTGATAATGATCCAGATGTTCCCGTTAGTGATGCCAAGTTATTTAAAACTTATTTGAATGCCAAGATTATTATAGAGGAAAATAAAGGCCATTTCACATCAGAAGAAGGAGTGGAGATCTTGCCTAACGTAATAGATTCTATTAAAGAGATGATTTAATTGCCAACAATAACCTTAAACAAAAAGATTTTTGAACAACTAGTCGGGAAAGAACTCCCTTTAGAGCGGCTAAAAGACCGAATTAGCATGTTAGGCACCGATCTGGAAAAAATTGAAAATAATGAAATACAGATGGAAATTTTTCCCAACCGCCCGGATATGTTAAGTGAACAGGGCTTTGCGCGGGCGTTCAGCTCGTTTATTGGCGTCAAGACCGGGTTAAGGAAGTATGAAGTTAAGAAAAGCGGGCTGAAAGTTATTGTTGATCAATCAGTAACCATGAGGCCTTACACTGCCTGCGCCCTGGTCAAGAATTTAACTTTCACTGAAGAAAAAATTAGGGAAATCATGCAGGCGCAGGAAAAACTGGCTACCACTCATGGAAGAAACAGAAAAAAGTCCGCTTATGGAATTTATCCTTTGAATAATATCTATTTTCCAATCAAGTATATCGCTAAAAATCCTAAAGAGATCCAATTTCAGCCCTTAGGATTTACTCAAAAAATGTCGGCAGATAAAGTCGAAGAATTGCATCCCCGGGGCAAAGAATATAAGCATATAACTGAAGGCTGGGACAGCTATCCCTTCTTTATTGATGCCAAAAACAATGTCATGTGCATGCTTCCTTACACCAATTCGGAAGATACCGGCAAAGTTGATGAAAAGACTACGGCCGTGTTTGTAGAATGCACCGGAACCGATTTAGAGAATGTCAAATTGGCCCTTAACATACTCGTCACGATGCTAGCCGACATGGGCGGAGAAATTTACAGTCTGGACATCGTTTACATGGATCAAATGATTATCACTCCGGACCTAACACCGCAGAAGATGAAATTAGGCCTTAAGTATGCCAATCAGCGCCTGGGCTTGAATTTATCTGAAACGGAAATTAGAAAACTGTTGGAACGGATGGGCTATGGCTATGAGCAAGGCACCATACTTATTCCAGCTTACCGCGCTGACATACTGCATCCCGTTGATTTGATAGAGGATATAGCTATTGCCTATGGTTATGAAAATTTTGCTGAAGAAATTCCAAAAGTGGCCACTATCGGTGAAGAAAATCCCGGGGAAGTTTTTTTTAACAAAGTCCGGGATATTCTGGTGGGAATGAGATTATTAGAAGTTAAAAATTACCACCTGTCAACTAAGGAAGACCTCAACATGAAAATGAGTCTCAGTAGGGAGATAATCCCGCTTAAGAATGCCTTGGGCGAGCATAACCATCTGCGGAATTCCCTGCTGCCAGGTATCTTGAAAAATTTGCATGAAAACCAGCATCATGAATATCCACAGAACCTGTTTGAAATCGGCCGGGTGTTTGGATATGGTTCTGATGAAGAAACAGGAATCAAAGAGACAGAATTTCTGTCCGTGGTCTTGTGCCATGATAAGACTGACTTCACGGAGATCAGACAAGTCTTAGATGTCTTATGCACCAATCTGGGTTTAGCTGCCTCAGTAAAGGAAACGCTGCATGACAGCTATATCAGTGGAAGAGCTGGAAAAATTATCATTAACGGGCAGGAAATTGGCCTAATTGGAGAATTTCACCCGAAAGTGCTGGAAAATTGGGACTTGCTTGTTCCAGCAGTTGGCTTTGAGCTGAATCTGAAACGGATTTTTGAGCTGGTCAAGCAGGATTAATTCTTTTGTTAAATACAATTTTTCTGGAAAAATAGATTAAAAGAAACAACAGAACTAGTATCGCTGTTACTCCAGCAATAATAATTAATCTACGCGGTTTTTTCTACAGTTTTTTCAACAATTTCTTTCTTAGTTAGAATATTCCCTTTTTTAGAAACTGCCTTCTCAATTCTAGCTTTTTTAGGCCTGGCCGCTACCTCTTTCCTTTTTGTGTTCCTTACAAGCAATCCTAATTTCTCAAATGCTTTAATTACTTCGGCCGAGCTAGCTTGATTACTCAACTCAATAATCTTAGACAAGGGCTCTAAATGCTTAATATTTACTTTCTTTCTTCTAGCTGCACCATCAATCAAGACATAACTGGGATTAATAATTTCCACCACTACGGCAGTTTTGCCGGCATCTCTGCCAGCCAGTTTTACACACAGCCTTCCCACTTCCATAATCATGATAGTTCACCTATTGTTTTATTCCTGATCTGAGCTCTCATGCATTTAGAACATAACACACCGCCGTAAGGCCGTTCTGGCCGGCGAGAAGATTTAGCTAGTTTTTTAAAGATAGCTGGCCGCTCTCGGGGCACACCGGCTAGTTGAGTTCCACAACTGCCACAAGAAGCTCGCTTAGGTTTCCGTTCGCGGTAATGAACTTTTACCCTGCTTCCGGGCGTGCGCACAAATATTTTCCTGAACCGTCTTGATTTAAATCTTCCTGCTGGCATAATGTTAATCGACTGAAGAAGTAATTATTTTTACTTACCTGAGTCGCCTCAAAGCTAATCCACTTGGGATATGCCAAAATGGAGGGGGTTATTTATAAAGATTCCGGAGGCAAATTTGATTCAGACCATCACGGCCAGTAGCAATTCTGTTTAAATCAATAAATCTTCAATATTTTTCTTAAGGCCAAGCTTAAAACTATCGAAAAAATAATGTACAATCCCAGCCAACCAGGCTTCCAGCCAAAAATAGAAAATTCTTGGCCGAGAGGCCTTAACTGATTATAGCTGATCTCGATCTTCTTGATGTCAGAATTATCATACAAGGTTATTGGCTGCTCATAGCTTAGCTCCTTGGTAACCAGCACTTTCTTGGTTTGCTGGTCAGCTCCATGCTTGACCGTAACAAACCCGTCCCCTTCTTTAACACCTTTAAGATTCCAGATTAAGCCGCTGTTGATGGGCTGCCGGCTGGGAGTCAGCAACTGCAGCTGTTCACTTACCATTAATTCAGCCTCCCCGGAAACTCCTTCTGCAAACTCCGCCTTAAGGCTAAACCGGTCTCCCGGGAAAATCGGCTCATACATCAAATGCGCTGACATCCAGCTGAAAATGATGATTATCGGCAGCATGGTTATCAGTGTGGCCTTAAAGGAATGCTTCATGTATTCCATATTCTTGCTCATGGCCTCCTTCTGCACTTTCATCATCTCCTGTGGATTGCCACGCAATTCCTTGATTTTGTTCTGATATTCTTTCTGCTCATCCTTCAATCGCTTCATTTCCTGCTGGTTGGTAGCATACTTATACACCAGCGTAGTGATTAAAGTAATAATTATAGAGAGAATTAAAACTGCCCAAAAGGGGCCTAACTTAAGCAAAGGCAACAGTACCGGATTTAATAAGGGGTCTAAAAAGGACATGTTTTGATTTAAAAGAGTTAATATATAAAGATTACGGATTAAAAAAGTTTAAAGTGGGTTAGGAATCTTTATATCATTTGAAACAATAATAGCTGGGATGGATGCTTATGATTTAATTATTTCAGTGAGCGCTTTTAATAAGAAATATGAAGATCATTTTAATCCCTTAGACTTATCTACAGCTATTTGCAGTAAGTACCATCATTCCACTTTAAGCCTGACCAGAATAAAACCGCACCATCTTCACGGTGATTCTCAAATTATAGACGAGGCCTTGGCAAATCTATTAATGAGCAGAGTTTATATTCTAGAATTGCCCCAGAGCAGGTTTAGATGGAATTTTCCGGATTCTCCAGCGGAATACTTTAATAAAAATATAAAACCTGCTTTAAGTGAAGTAGAATTAACAAATTTAGAAGAGCTGGCTAAATCTTTATAGGGGTCACTCCAAGGCTAATTGAGGATCATTTTTAACATCATTCCATAAACTTTCTCATCGCCGGATGCATATCCATCAGGTGCTGCTTGGCAATTTCTTCATATAACTTATAGATGATCATTACTGCTAATAAAATGCCTGTGCCATTAGACAATGCTCCCGTCAAATCAGCCAGAGCTGCCAGCAGACCGATAGCCGCGCCGCCTACAATAGTCAGGGACCAGATATAACGACTTAATATTTTTTCTAACACCCGCTCGTCTCTCCTAAACCCAGGAATCTGTAATCCTGAATTCAAGATCTGCTTAGCCTGGCTTTTGGCATCCATGTTAGCTGTCTGCATCCAGAAAATGCTGAAGATTACTGAACCAACCATAAACAGCAAAACATAAATCAGCGCTTGCCAAATCATCGCGCCAGAAAAGCTGCCTTGGATAATGCTTTGCAGCAAATTGGGAGAGCTGATCCAATAGGCAAATCCGCTTACCGGAGAGCCGTTAGAGAAAGTGCCTAGGATTGGAAATCCCCAGCGCTCGAACAGGCTGCCAAATAATTGGATATTAGCCAGCAAAGCCGCTACCAAAATAACCGGAATGTTGGAAGTATAAAAAAAGTTCAGCGGCCATCTCATACCGTATCCGCGAACTCGGCCAAAAGATAGAGGTATTTCCACTTTCATAGACTGCCCATAGACGGCAATCAAGAAAACGGCGATCGTGGAAGCGATCGCTGCAACTTGCAGGCCAGCAGTGGTAACATCTCCTAAAGCCAGCGACTGAAATAATGCTGGAATAGCTCCGCTGGCAATCTGCGAGCCTTCCGGCTTAATATAATTGAATGTTCTGATAAAGATTTGCTGGGCTACTCCGGCAACAATGAATAAGGATATTCCGGAGCCGAAGCCCCATTTGGAAATTACCTCGTCCATAAACATGATTAATACCCCGCCGATGATTAATTGCAAGATCATCAGCCATTGCAGCTGGGCATATAATGGTGTGCCAGCGATAAGATTAGATGGAGCTAACCCGCCCATCAAGACATAAATTGCCGCTTCAAACAAGATGAAAAATAGAGATAGTAATTTCTGCATCCCCTGGAACCTTCTTTTGCCTTCCGGCGTGGTTAAATCCAATTTTAAGATGCCTGTCCCTGAAAGAAGCTGCAGAACGATGGAAGCAGTAACGATCGGCCCAATGCCTAAGCTGATGATTGACCCAAATGAAGCTCCTAGGATAATGGACAAGAATTCAAACTGCTGCAGGGAATTTTCTCCCATGCCAAATAAAGGGATTAAGCCCATGATATAGAAAATAACCAGAAATATCAAGGTCCACTTAAGTTTTTCCTTAAATGGCAACCTTTTTTGTAATGGTCCTTTAACCTCTGGAAGATGTGACAGGATTCCTTCAAATAGCCCCATTTTTATTATTGGTCAGAATGATCTGACTTGTCCTTGGACACGATTGTTTTAATTGCAGTCAATTCAATTTTGCCGCCAAAAGCAACTACTTTCTCCCTGGCCTTCTGGCTGCAACTAGCAACACTAAAAATAATCTGGTTATTAATATTTCCGGTGCTTAGTAATTTATCAACGCCCAATTTCTTCAAATCCAGATAATAAACGCCAGCCTGCTCTTTGGCCTGGCCTTCTTCAACTAACCTTTTTAATTTTGATTCCGTAAAAAAACCTAGATTGACCGCTTCCAGCTTTCCAACCGACCTTCGGGGAACAAAACCAGTGCTTCCTAGAACAATCCCATACTTCTTATGGCCAGCCCGTTTTCCTGACCCAGCCCGGCCTTTCCCACCTTTGCTTCCTTTGCCTCTCCGTTTCTTGTGATGGCCAGCGCCATGAGAGGTATGAGCCCGATACTTTACTACTTTTTTACGCTTATTAGTGACCATAATTATTTAACCAGTATTATTTGATTATTGTTGTTTAATTATCTTAATCATTTTAATTATCTTAATTGTTTTAATGATTTGTACTCTCGCCTAAAACTTATACTAGTCTCTCTTACACCATTCTCTTAATTAAATCATTAATCTTATCAGCCCGGTAGCCTAAGCCACCGCTGGCCCTGAAAGACACTTTAATGCCTTTCCGGCCAAAGCCTTTTCGCGGCGGATTCAGCCTGAAATAAGGCTTATATTTTCTGCCATCAATCTCCAGAGTCTTATAATCATACTTTTTCTTGGAATCAGTTGTCCTCCCCAGATATTCCTCCCCGCGCTTATCCACCAATTCTTTAAAGGCAGCTTCAGATATCTCTCCCCAGGTAACAAAATCCTTAACTTTTTTAAGCATGCCAACCATGGCCGGGGTGTTATCAACAACCACGCAATAATTTTTATGACTTAACCTTAACATTTCTAAGGTATCTTTCATGCTTTTGGTCATGCTGACCATTCCACGAACTAAGATGACAGCTAATTTCTGAGATTGAGGTTTAGTTTTTTCAGCCATTATTATTTTACCATCGCTGCTGTAACTTCTCCCATCACTTCTTTAGCTTCTTTAATCTCCTTAACTTCAGACTTTAGCTTTCCTTCTACCAACCCTACTTTCACTGCATCTCTGGAAGGCACTTTTGTCTCAGACAATTTTTTAAGCGCATCAATCAGGGCCCAAATCAAGTTAAGCTTGGTTTTAGTCTGCCCCTCAGTTTTACTCCAGACATCCTTAATTCCGGCTAAAGCTAAAACTTTAGCGCATTCCTTCTCAACACATAAGCCAGTGCCTCTTGGCGCAGGCATTAAAGTCAGCCTGACCGAACCGCATTTCCCGGTTACAGCAAAAGGAATGGAAGTAGGCTCCATTGAATCAGATTCCCAACTGCCAGCACCTCTCCTGATTTTAATCAGGTTTAACCTGGCTTTCCTTTTGGCCTTATCCCTAGCTGGAACAGTTTCCTTGCTTTTGCCGGTGCCTATGCCAACGTAGCCGTTGCGGTTGCCCACTACAGCACAAGTCATAAATTGAAACCGGTTTCCTTCACGGGTCTTTTTCTGCGTCTGCCGAAAAATTCTTCTTTGCCCGCCGCCAAATTTCCCTTTAGCCTGGCCGATTAACAACAAGTCCTCTTCCAAATTCGGCAGAAGCACGTCGACAATTTGCGCTTCCTTGATTTTATAATTTCCGCTAAAAATTACCCCAATATCAACTATCCTGCCTTCTTTTACCATCCGGCCCAGCTCGGTAACTGGCTTCCAGTCTCCCTTAATCTCCGGAACTGTTTCTATTTCTTCAATTAATTTCTTCTCTTCAATAATCAATTCTTCAGCCATAATTTAACCGCTAATTGTTTTTTTAACTGCCGTAAACTGTTCCCGGCCCTTGCTTTTTAAATGTTCTCCCTCTATTTTATTTTGGCCCGGAAAAATACTTTCATCACTATATGGGATCATTAATCCGCCGTCAATTGCGCCTCTAAGGAAAGCGTAAATCTTCCCTTTAAGTTCAGGCTGCTTAAAGCCGGTATCCAATATCGCTTCCTTTATCCCGGCCTTCAGCGCAGTTTTAGCTAAGAGCATCCCGGTTAGGTATGCTGCTGGAATATTTTTGCCTGAAACAGTCCATCCGTGTTTTTTAAGCTGATCCGAGGAAACAGCTGCTTGGACTAAATCGCCCACGGGTGAAAAAACGATCACTTGAGAAATAATCTTACGATTAGTGAAACGAAC